>JAMOTR010000018.1 GCA_027068385.1 Candidatus Heimdallarchaeota archaeon | reverse complement strand
GGGGCTCCCTGTTGATTACCCTGAGGAGGATATGGACCAGGGGCTCCCTGTTGATTACCCTGAGGAGGATATGGCCGCTGTTGTTGAGGATACATCGTAGGAGGCGGATACGGATAAGGCTGTTGATATGGCTGAGGCGGATAATAAGGGTAAGGATAGACGGGTGGATAAGGATAAACGGGATAAGCAGGAGGAGCCTGAGGATAAGCGGGAACGTAAGGTTGCGGCTGGGCTGGAGCCCCTATAGTAATACCTCCCCCTCCCAAAGCCTTCTCTATTACGTCGCGTAAGTCCTCTATCGTTAGATCTAAGTATATCTGCGTCACGTTAAGCGAGCTGTGTCCTAAGATACGCCTTACGGCTTCTACGTGTACCCCGCGCCTTATGAGTTCGGTAGCGAACGCGTGCCTGAAGGCGTGCGGCCTTATAGGCTTCCCGAAGTATACCTTAGTCCGTCTATATACGATCTCTCTAGCGGTACGTACGGGAACGGGTCTAGTGGGATCCTTCACGGAAGCCATCAAAGGATTAGACGGCACTAGATCCCTAAGGCCTATCCGATCCACGAGTATGGGCCTTAGGGGAGGCGGTACGATAATTATGCGCCGCATGGCTTTTCCGTCCTTAAGCCTCTTCTTCCTCTGAGGTATGCGTAAGCTCCGGCTAAAAGTATCTAAGTCTTGTACGCGCACACAATCTTCGGCCGGATTGTAGAAGGTCTTATTATACCTATGAACCATATCCCGAGCGTTACGACCAACGATCTCACTAATACGTACACCGGTATATGTGAGGATAGCTAATAAGGTAACGTCGCGAGCGAAATAATCTAACTTATAATAATGAACGGCCGCCTTCACACCAAGCCTACGCTCCAAGAACTCCTCCCAAGTATTCGATTTCCGGGCTTGATACATCTCCTGGACCATCCTCTGTAAAGAAACCCAAGGCGGAGTGTCCTCAATCTTAAATACTCCCGAGGGCATGAGAGCACAGCGTTCGGGGAAATTTATTTTAAGGTTCAAAAATCGCCCCTCTACTTTAACCCCTTCCGCTCCCACGTCCGTTACGAACATCTCGGGCCTCGTTCCATAAGTCCTTCCTATTTCATCTATGAGATCCATCCGCGCCTCTCTTAAGTCCCCGAACCCTATAGCCGATCCTCCGCCTCCGGCCCCAGTTAGCTTAGCCCCGTATCCCTCGCGCTTAGCTCTCCGAACGAGCATATCTAAGGCGGGATGAGATACGCCTATGGCCCATAAGAGACCGTGATTAATCCGCGCCTCTTCCTTTAACTCCTCTAAGCTTACCCCCGCTTTAATCCTATCCCGTATCCATCTCACGAGTCTTCCTATGCTATTTATGACGTAATCTACGGGCGGTATTCTATCCTTTAACCCCTTCACTCCGAGCACGAGATCGCGGGTGGAACGCGGAATTCCGGTAGAGAAAATCGTGATTTTACCCGATAATCCGGAATTAAACTCCGGCTCTTTACCCTTTATGTAGAGCATCGTAGTGCCGTAAGTGATGATGCGCGAATCTATTCCGCTGGGCTTTCCGTGCGCTACCTCTTCAGCTATGTCCGCGAGCCTCACTACGAACCTCTTATCGAGTTCTCCCTTAACGATCATAGATACGCATGCCGCTACCGCTACGGAAGAGGAAGCGGAGCTTCCTAAACCCGCCCCAAGAGGTACTTCGCTCTCTACTCTAGCCCTTAACGAGAGACCGTATTCCTTCCTTACGTACTCCAACATCTTTCTAATAGGTTTAACGTCCTCCACCTTTTGTCCTCTAGAGAAACCCTCTACGAATATCTCGTCGGACTCCTCCACGTACGCGCGTGTGCGTAGGTTCAACGCTGTCGCGATCGCGGGTTCACCGTATACCACAGCGTGTTCTCCGAAGAGTATTACCTTCGACGGTGCGGAACAGATTACCTTCATGAAACCTCATAAAAAGAAAGGAAGAAAGAATAACCGTCGCCCTAGGTGAACCAATGGTCATACGCGCTATCATAAAGGAGGATCGCTATGGTAACAAGGTATACGTGTGTCCCCTGTGCGGTCACGTGTTTTATTCCGTGAAGCAGTTCCAGAGGCACTTGATGAAGAGTCACCTCTATAAGAAGAGGAGAAAGAAGAGGATACAGAAGAAGATCGATAAACGCGGATACATACGGAGGTACTCGTTCGGTAGGCCCAAAGTACCGAAGGTCGTGGAGGAAGTCGGGGAGAAGAAGGTCGCGGAGGTTAAAGAGAAGCCCGTGGAGAAGATAGAAAAGCCGGAAAAGCCCGCTGATGAGGAAGAGAAGCTCATAAGTAAGGTATACGAGTTCATAAACGCTCGCGCTAAGGGTAAGAAGAGAGTGCGCTTTAAGATCACCACGCTCGCCCGCGAGTTAAAGATAGACGTGGAGAAGGCTCGCGAGCTTATATCTAAGGTAGAAAACGCCTCCATGAAGGGAGATCGGGTAACGGTAAAGCTAGAGTGAGGGCATTACTATTTTTCTATGCGTTGCGTATTCGGCGGAACGTTTAACGTTCTTCACGAGGGCCATAAAACGGTAATCAAAAACGCCTTGAAATTCTGCGACGAGCTCATTATAGGCCTCTCCACGGACGAATTCGCTAAGGCTTACGGACATAAGAAAGTGAGGCCTTTTGAGGAGCGTAAGAAGGACCTAGAGGAGTTCTTGAGAAGTCTAGGGGTGAAGTACGAAATAGTTCCGCTCGACGACATCTTCGGCCCCGCTTTACGCGACGACGTCGACGCGTTAATAGCTACGGAGGAGGTAATAATGAACGCGATAGCGGTGAATCGGCGTAGGAGGAGCGAGGGTAAAAAGGAGATCCCCATAATCGTGTTTCCCTTAGTTAGGAACGGCCGCAAGATTTCCGCGTCCGACCTTATCGAGGGATAACCTTCCGTTTTTATTCATCGTGATCGATTAATTGTATGATAGAAGTGCACGTAATAGAGGAAGAAGGTATAAAGAAGCTAGTAATCGAAAGTGAGGAAGGAAGAAAGGAGATAGTATCTTCTAGAGGACCGATAACTCGGGCTTACTCTCCTAAAAAGAAGCGGATACTAGCGCTACTCACACAAGATAGGAAGGCGATCTTATATAACATAGAGAGCGATAAGATAGTACTTGAGATACCCCTAGAGAAAATCCATTCGCTCGAATACGCGCGGTCCGACGACGGTTCTAAGGTGGCGATCGCGGCCGCTTATGTGGAGGGGAATAGGATCATATCTAAATTATATGTTATAGAAGGAGATAAAATCGTAAGGGAGGAATCGTATGACTACCCTATATCGATAGAGCGGAAAGAAAACGAGCTACTGATAGAAAAAGCGTCTCGAAGTTTTTATCCCCTGAGAATAAAAGTAGCGTGGAGAAGAGGAAGAAGGAGATAATAGAGGAGATAAGAGAAGAGATAAAGGCCGTGGAGAGCGAGATAGAGAAGATTAAGAACGAGATTAAGGCTGAAGAAAAAGAAGTTGAGAAGGATCTAGAGGAGGAAGAGTACGAGGAGACCGAAATCGAAGAGATATGATTTTTATGCGATCTTCACGTATCTCCGGTCCCGCCGCTCCACTTCCTCGCCTTCTTCTAGCCCCTCTAAATCCTCAGGAACCTCTAAGTATCCGTCGGCCGGATAAAGCGTGACGATGCGACCCGCTCCGGAACCTATGGGATATAAGAGACCGCCCTTCTCTTTCACGCGTACGAAGTCGCGTCTATCGGGCTTAGAAGGTATCTGAACGCCTACCGTCCCCTTCCTCTTAAGCCGTATCCTTTCGGGAGAGAGCCCTAGATTAAGCCTTATCCGCGGGCCGACGAAAAGGTCCGCTGCTATGAAGCATGCCACGGGAGGCCCGGGGAGGGAGAACACCGGTTTTCCGTCTACTATGGAGAACGTGAACGGCTTACACGGCTTAGCTCTAATACCATGCACGAGTACTTCTCCGATTTCATTTAGCGCGTCCGGCACTAGGTCTTTGTCTCCTATACTCGTCCCTCCCGTAGTGATTATAGGCCCCTCCGAGGAGAGTATAGCCCTCTTGATCTCCTCCTTATCGTCGGGCACGCGCTTTATTTCTCTTATGTACCCTCCGTATAGCCTTACTAAGGCCGAGACGCTCGGCCCGTCGAGGTCCGGTATCGTACCGAACGGCTTGATCTCGCTACCTATTACTACGAGCGTGAACCCTATAGTGAGAACGCGAACGGTTTCCCTCGAGATCGATACCGCGGGTATGTGATTAGGCCTAATCACGGTCCCCCTCGGCAACAGCACCTCGCCCTTCGAGAAGTCGGATCCCTTCGGATCTACATTTTCCCGCTTATGTACCGGCCTATCGAGCATCGCGACATCCCCTGATAAGATATAATGCTCCTTAGGAACCACCGCATCTGCCCGCTCGGGGAGCGGTCTACCGGTAAGAATGGGTTCCCGACGTCTCACCATGAGCCCCCTAGACTCATCGCTGCTCACCGCTATACCGTCCAACGCGGCGCGATCGAATAGGGGGTAATCAAACGGTGCTATTATATCTTCGGCTAATACTTTACCCACCGCTTCGTGTACGCTTATTTCCTTTACTTCTGGCTCTACGCGGTATTCGCTTACGACCTTCCGAGCTTCTTCTACGTATATCGGTCTCAGCATCATCCGATGATAGGCTCTCGATCAATTCTATCACGTTCGGCTTCCTTAAGAAGTAAGAGTTTATGAACGCCTCAACGTGTTCGAAACGTTTAGCCTTATCGGGCGTGATCACGCTAGGGGCCTCCTCCACAGGTATAATATAATAGTCGGACGTCCCCTTGGGCCTAAACGCCACGAAAGCCCTACCGTTAAAGTGCTCCGCGAGCCTCGATAACGCTTCTAAGCGTGCCTTGGGTATATACGCTTGTTGAGCGTGTTTAACTTCGAACAGGGCTATTCTTCCCTTATAAGCCGCTATTACGTCCGGAAGAACATCCTTCCTCGCGGCTCCAGACGCGGGTATACGGATCGCTACAATGCCGCGTGATAAAAGCAAACGGACAAACTCGCGCTCACCGCGTATTCCCTTCATACTATTCTCTTTATCATCGGGGAGCAATCAAAAACTCGCTCTACCCTTTCTCTCCCCTCCCCAACATCTTCTTAGTCTCCTTAGCCATCTTCCTCCTAACTTCGACAATCTCCTCGTCCACGATCATACTCGATACATTTAGATTTCTAAAACTTATTAAGTATTCCGCGAACCATCTACGAACATTTAAGTTTTGCAACGATAAAAAAGACTCGTTTTTCGCGTCTCGATATGATTAGGTATATTATAACTATCACGACCACAGCGACGATCGCGGCGATTATTCCATATAGTAATGTGTTGGATCCGCCCGACTCAGCGCTTTCGGACTCTCCAGAGGACGGGGTATACTTCCGATAGAACATCCGACTCTCTCCCTCGGCTGATATCACGATCGTGAGGTTATGGGCTCCCTCATAGAAAGCGAACGCGACGTCGCGAGTGAGGTACACCCTAGCGTCTCCCGTATAGCTTATCCTCCTATCGGTTCCTACGGCCTCAGCGAAGACTCCTTTTGAGGTATTAAAGAAGAACCCTTCGGGATGGTCCCGGAGATACGGCAAGTTGTTCATATCGGAGCCGCGGAACACCGCTAGGAGAGCTAGGGCGTATTCCTCTCCGTCTATTATCCCGTCGAAGTCCGTGTCGTTGTTAGAGGGGTTCGTTCCTATGAGATACTCCTCATAACTGGTTAGCCCGTCCCCATCCTCGTCCGTATCGATCGAAGTAACGTTCCGCGCTAACTCCCGCTCGTCGTCTACACCGTTGCCGTTAGAGTCGTGATACACATCAGTAACGTTTATTTCGAACGCCTCTAATCCCCGGTTAAACGTCGCGTGGTAGAGAATCACTAAAGCGTATCTTCCGTCCTTTAATCCGGAGCTGTCTAAGTTTATGGATCCCACTAAGGTGCCGTCCAAGTTATCCACTAGCTGTACGAAGCGCGTCATGTTCTCGCCTATTAATAGCGCGTAGGCCTCGCGCACCACATACTTCTTAGGAGATACGAAGATCGAGAGCGAGTTCCCGTATACCTTATACGTTACTTTCGCTTCGGGAAGGTCCTGGACGTGTTTGTATATTACATAGGTACATCCCAATATCACGTCCGCGGCCTCGCGCATGGAGTCTAATAACTTGCTCGGCATCGGGTTGAACATCCGTTTCACGCCATATCCCCTCCGGTTACCGTTGGGCATCTCCTCATACTTAGGCCGAGACCTATTACCGAAGATCTCTAGAGTGATGCTTATCGCGTGTATATCGAAATATCCGTCTTCGTCGAGGGTGCCGTAAGCCGGGTATAAGTTTATACTCGGCATAGCCTCCCGATTGTGCTTGATCGCCACCCGGGACATCTCCGAGAATATATCCTGTAGTGTAGTCTTACCGTAGTCGGTACCGGGAGGATATAAGAGGGCCTTGATTCCGCTATGAATATCGAATAAGGCCACGGGTCCCAAGCTCTTAAGGAAGCGGTATATCGATAAGCTCTCCGGTTCGGACAGAGGCCTAGGCCCGGGATAAGTCTCAGAAGAAGCGCCCGAAGGCTCTCCCCGGTGCCGCGGCCGGTTGCGGTTTAGGTCCACTCCTCCTACCCGATCCTCGCCCGCTACACCGTCCCCATCGTTATCGTCCCCCTCGGCTCCTAGATACAATCCGGAAGAGGAATAGTAAAGATCTATGTACCCATCACCGTTAGCGTCCTCGGGAGGGTCCTCGTCTATTAGTCCGTCCCCGTCCTCGTCTATAGGTTCTACGTTCTTCCTCTGCCGCTCGTTGTGGAACATCGCTATATCGTGACCGTCCGGATTCGCACAGGGTATAATGTACACGTCGAAGACGCTCAGTATACTCGTCGCGTTATCGTCACGGACGTTACCTTTGAGCACGTCGTTAAGATAATAAGCGAGGAATAGGGCGGTTTCGGTGGTGATGTACTCACGGGCGTGTTGACCGAAGTTCCGAACTATCGCGGGCTTATAAGAGGATAAGTCCGTGGAGATACGTATAACGTATATCGGCGATCCGTTTACGCTATAGCCGATGATCTTAACGTCCACATAAGGGGAAGAGTTTAGCTGGAGTACGAGTTGCGACACCTCGGAGTACGAATGATATTTTATTTCGTACGGAGGGGTCCGCTCAGATAGAGAGGGCTTATGGTGTGCTACCGGAAAGATAATTAAAAGAAAGATAATAGCGCAAAGGAGCTTAGACTTAAACATTTAGGTTTCTATAAACGGTGATTTTAAACCCACCTACGAGTTCTCGTTATATATAACCTACGGACGGTAAAACTAAATAAAAAACGGGCTCAGGGCCCTACGAATCCGCAGTTCGGACATACCCGCTCCTTACCGGCTTTCCTACATTTACCGCACCTAGCGATCTTATGACCGCATACGGGACAGTGAAACACCACCGCGAATCTATCGTCTACGGATATGGGCTTCTTACACGAAACGCACTTTAGCTCGAACGTAGCGGCCATTCGGTGAACCTCGACGAATCCAAAAGGAGTTTTTCGTCTCCTCGAGAAAGAGCGTTTATGTTCGATTATGAGCTACTATCTTATGCGCGTGGGGGCGGCTATAGTTTACTCTTTGATCTTCGTATTGGTACTTTATTCCTTCCTCGTGCTACTTTATGATTTATATAATATGAACTTCTACGTGATCTTAAACAACGCCTTGTTCCGCTCTTCCGATATTTATCATATTATTATAGCCCCCGTCCGGTCTTTAGGGACCGTGATCGCCTTTATTTTATTTATACCGCTCTTACGGTTATTCCTTATTAATAGCGACGTGGCCCTAGCGATCTTCGTGGTGATACAAGTAGCCGTCCTCTTAGTAGTGCATATAACCCTAATGTATATCACCTTAGCGTTCATAAACAAGGCCATCAAAAATGGGGAATGAGTTTTTCATAGCTCAGATATATTATCCTTCCAGCTCTCATAGAGCTCATCCATCCTCTTCTTCTTCCTCTTTATATACTCCTCCCTACCGCTCATTCGTTATTTTTGATATATGTCGCTTAAAAGCTCTAAATCCCATTTCGGATTCCAAAAACGACGCGTTATTCGTTTGTTTTTCATAAAAACAATTTAACTCATTCTAATGCTGAGTTTATGGCTCGCGTATTTAGAGTTAAAGGAGAGGCACGTTCGACTTCTCGGAACGAAGACTTATTAGTAGCCTCGACGGATGGGATTTATTTAATTAAAGATTTCTCCATGAGGAAGCTCGAAGAAGGGGAGGGTGAAGCAGTAGATATACTCGAGGAATACGCTTACGCTATCTCGGGCGTGGTACATTATGGTAAGAGGACCGTAGAGTTCGGCTCACGCGTGATGGATCTCTCGATATCTCCCGAAGGTAGCCTTCTAATAGCAGGAAAGAAGAACGAAATAATCGCGATGATCGACGGTGAGACGAGGAGGTTCCAGACCACTAATCGGGTAACTGGGGTGGATCGGATAGATAACGATACTTTCGTATACTCCTCCCGGGACGGGAAGTGCGTAGTAATGAGTCTGGAGGGAGAGGTCATCGACAGGATCTCAGTAGATAGACCCTTCACGAGCGTCGTAGTCGGCGATAAGATATACGTAGGGGTATCTGATGGGGGGATTTACGGGTTCACCGTAGGAGGAGAAATAGAATATGTAGGCGAACACGTGCGTCGGGTGTTCGGCCTCGATTATTACGACGCGCTCTTTAGCGTCGGTGAGGATAGGTACGTAAAGGTCCGGAAGAACGGTCTTAGGAAGAAGAGAAAACTCCACTTCGACACTTATGATGTGGCCGCTTATGAGGAAAAAATAGCCGTAGTGGGACCAAGATACATACGGATCGCGAGAGTCGAAGAGCTATGAAGGCTAAGAGGAACCGGGCCGAGTTCCGGAAGGCCGTAGATAAGGCGGACGTCGTCGTAGAGGTCCTAGACGCTCGCGATCCGCCGAGCTTTAGGATTCCTCAAGTGGAGGAGAAGATTAAGCAAATGGGTAAGGGTCTCGTCCTCGCTATTAATAAGATCGACCTCGTACCACAACGCGTATACGTAGGACGGACGAAGTACTTCGAACAACAGGGCTACCACGCTACTTACGTATCCGCCACGAAGAGAATGGGTACGCGTATATTGCGTACAGTGATCAAAAAAGCGGCTCCGGACCCTAATAAAGATACAATCTACGTGGCGATAGTGGGCTACCCGAACGTGGGTAAGTCCACGATCATTAACGTTCTACGCGGTCGCCACGGAGCACCCACGGGAAGTCTACCGGGGGTGACTCGTTACGCTCAGGAGTTCCGTCTGGGACAGAAAATACGCGTGCTCGATACTCCCGGAGTTTATCCGATAGAGGACATCGACGAGATGGTATACAAAGGAGCCATAAGTCCGGAGGAACTTTCCGATCCGGTCCCTCACGCGATTAAGCTCATAGAAAGGCTGCGTGAGCTCGACCCGAACGTAATAAAGAAACACTATAAGGTCGACCATCCCGATCCAGAAAAGGCTTTAGAACTCATCGCTAAACGCCGCGGTCTACTCCTCAAAGGAGGGGAGCCGAACGTGGAAGAAGCTGCTAGGCTCGTGATACGTGATCGGCATAGGGGAAAGATCGTGGTGCGGAGGGAGCCTCCCGTATGATTCGCGGCTATCGTTACCGCTACGTCCTCATCCGCGATATATTAGGAAGAGAAAAGTTGCCTCTCCTCCTAGCGGAAACGTTCAAGAGGTTATTCGGTGAGATTTTATTCTACGAATCGCGCCCGAAGATGTTTTACGCGAACGTGAAAGGCCGCTACATCTTACGCACTACTCACGAGAGACTAGACGAGCGGCTATCCACTTTCGCATATGCTCGCGGAATCGTAGTAGAGCTCATTTCTGGTACGCTAAAAACGCTTAAGGAGCACGGTATCTATCCGGAGGACCAAATACCTCTAAGATGAGCTCATAGAGCCTTTGTAGCTTAAGT
>JAMOTR010000017.1 GCA_027068385.1 Candidatus Heimdallarchaeota archaeon | reverse complement strand
AGGGTCCCTGCGGGCTTACCCCTACGGGGCTTTCACCCTCTACGGCGGCCGACTTCCACGGCACTTCGGGTTCACCCGCGAGGGACCCCGGCTTACGCCCGGGACGGTCCTACAACCCCACATCTCCCGTACCTCTTCGGTACGGGATTCGGTTTGGGCTGTTCCGGTTTCGGTCGCCCCTACTCCCGGAATCGCTAGTGCTTTCTTTTCCTGCGGGTACTGAGATGTTTCACTTCCCCGCGTTCCCGCCCCTTACGGGGCGCTCGGTCTTACGACCGAGCGGGGTCTCCATTCGGCGATCCCCGGATCAACGGGCGCCTGCCCCTCCCCGGGGCTTATCGCAGCTTGCCACGGCCTTCATCGGCGGGCGAGCCGAGGCATCCACCGGGCGGCGTCTTCGGGCCTCCGGAGTTTACCCAGTTCTTCCGGCCCGGCCGGCCCAGCCGTGCCGTCGCCCTCAAGTTTTGGGCTCACGCGTGAACCTGAGATGTAACGAGAAGCTTCGCATATTAAACTTACTATTACTACGGGTCGTACTTTTTCGATAATACCTTACGATATCCATCTTTTCTTATTCGTAAATACCTCGCGGTTTATAGTTCTATTAAGAGCCGGGCGTGACCCGAAGTCTTAGTATCGGTAGCTACCTCGACCCTAGATCTCTAAGAATCTCACCGCGCGCCTCTAGTGGGTATCGAGAAGGGGATGATTACCGAACTCCTTCGCCATCCAATAACGCTCAACTAACGAATCTAGAGGGGCCCGTGAATACCCATCTTAAGCCGATTCGTTAGAAGGTTTTTAAAAACATTTATAATCCTAGATCCGTTCGTTTTACGAGCCGGGGTAGCTCAGCCTGGTAGAGCGCGGGACTGCAGATCCCGCGGTCCCGGGTTCGAATCCCGGCCCCGGCTCCATCGATCTCCTCTAAGAACTTCCTAAGTGCCTCCTCCGGGCTCACGGATCTTATTACCTCCTTAGGCCTACTCTTCATCTTAAACGTGACCATCGCTATGTCGCGAAGCGTAATGTATATCACGTCCCTCAAGCTCCTCGCCCCTTCGTATCCTAAGTAATAGTAGAATATCACCCCGATCGTGAACACGACGAAGATCGTAGCCGCGACGACGTCGATGCGTACCATGACGCTCGAGAATAGTATAAGGAAGAGGATCGCTAGGATTGGGGTTACCGGATATAGGGGGACCTTAAAAGGCCTGCGGACGTTCGGATAAACGCGCCTATGAACGATTAGGGATACGTTCACGAGGGAGAAAGCGGCCATGAAGATGAGGCTCGAGAGGTATCCCATCGTGGATATCGCTTTATCACCGAGGAAGTACATGAGCATCGCTAACGAAATCGCGGTGGCGGTAGAGAACGTGAGGCTTATGTGAGGCACGCGGGTCTTAGGGTGTATACGGCCGAAGGAGGGCGGAAGTATCCCGTCGCGTCCCATCGCGTACCCTACGCGAGAAGCCGCGAATATAGCCGCGTTATAAGCGGAAATCGCTGAGACCACGGCCCCGGTGATCATGATGATCTCCATAGCCCTCCCCCGCTTCGTATACGCGGCTTGTACCACTATCGTCTCTAGCTCCTCGGGGCTCATGTGCATAATAACGTCCAAGGGCACGGCTGAGAGGATCCCTAAAAGGACGAGCTCGTATATCGTCGTAACTATTATGATCGATATCACCATAGCCCTAGGGATCGTCCTAGTCGCGTCACGTAGTTCCTCTCCCATCGTGGAGATCATATCGAAGCCTTGGAAGGCTATGAACACGAGGCTAGAGGCCCCGACGATCTTTATGACGTCGATCGTGAGCCCCCCTAAAGCTTCGGGAGTAAAGTTCCGGAGACTCAACGCGATGAATAAGCTAAGCGCGAATAATTTTGTGAGCACTACTACGGTCTCGGCTTTCGAGGAACTCTCGGCTCCGAAGAAGTTTATGATATAGAATAGTATTATTAGAGCAACGGCTACCACGATGACGTTAGCCCTATAAATAAGCCGGAAGTGCCTCGCGAAGCTCAGCGAGTATAACACGGCTGATGCGGTATAACCGAACCGAAACCGCCGACCGGCTAAGAACCCGAAGATGCCGTGCATGGTATCATTTATGATCGAATAACCCCCTCCGGCTTTCGCAGTAATAGAGTTTAACTCGGCATAACTCAAACCCGTAAACATAGCCGCGGTGCTCGTAAGTAAGAAGGAGAGCAACGCCCCAGTACCGGCCATGCGTAGTGTTAACCCCGAGAGGGCGAAGATGCCCGCTCCGATCATGTTACCGATGGCGAAGATTACCGCATCGAAGAGTCCAAGCTTAGACTTCATTCTCTCTTCCATCTTAACCCTAAGGCTAGGGAAGAAAAAACTCGAAGTACTTTATAGTGTTTCAGATAATGACCCACGATACCTTCGAGACTCGGGTCCTCCCAAAGTATGCGCTTCCCCGCTTCCTCATTTATGGGCTCGCTCGACGCGAACATAGCTTCGCTCACGTGCCCGAAGAACTCCTTAGGAGGGAGGAAAGCGATGGGTCTCACTTCACCGCGCTTCACCGAGAGTATGTTCGTTACTACGTCGTACGTCTCTATTCCATCCCCAGCGCGCACGAGAAGGAGCTTATCCGTGATCTTATGTACGGCTATAGCGGACGCTGTGACGATGTCCACGGCTTCCACCATGCTCTTTCCGGGCCGGTTGAGTAGCCTATCAGGGAAGCTCCGGAAGGTGCGACCGACGTACATTAAACGCGCTAGATATATATGAGGACCCTCCTTAGCCCTAACGCTCAGAGCCTTATCCCGTAATTCCTTACCGATGTTTACTAGACGCTTCGTTTCATCGAGTTCTACGATATCCTGAGGCTCCATGTAAGACCGCTTTATTACGTTGATGAGGCGCTCTATTTCCTGTAGGAGGCTCTTCTCTTCCTTCTTAGCGATCACGTAGAACGGTTTTTTACTCCTAAACGCTTCGTCTAGGACTTTCCGAGCCATCTCTAAGCCCAGGATCCTCGGGTCCTTTGAGGTATCCATAAGATTCTCTCATCGCTCGTTTATCCGTTCAGCGGGTGCTCACCTCATCATCTAATCAGCAGAGCTGCGTGTCATCATCCTTAGAAGGAGTACAAATTATAGTTAATAAACGATCAGAACCGTCGTCAGATCATCATCGAAACCTCAGCGGTGTCCACCTCATCATCTCTTTAAAAACTCACTTCGAGGACTTTTTACGGATCATCTTAAGCTTCCTATACTCCTCCGTCCGTTTCACCTTTCTGGGCACACGCTTAAGTATTATAGCGTTCTTGTAGCACTTCGAGGAGCAGAACCGGAGTATCTCCCCATTAGTCTTCACGTACATGATTCCGGTTCCGGCCGGTATGGGCTTGCCGCAGAAACTACACTTACGCATTCGCGATCACCTCTTCTTCGGCTTTAGAGGCCTAGCCTCACGTTCTACTTCACGAAGTATTAGTATATCGCCTACGCGCACCGGCCCCATCACGTTACGGAGCATATAGCGGCCCTTAAACGGCCCCTCTAGGATCCTCACGCGTACTAGCGTCACTTCACCGTGAGCGCCGTGCCTATCGAGCACTTCTACTACCTCAGCGGGTATGTTAGCGTCCTCCTCAAATAGGCTCATTCGGAGCTCACCCCCTTAAGGAACCCTTTAATGCTCTCTACGATCTCCTGTAGAAGTCTTTCGCCTTCCTCTTTACCCGGATCCACCACGGCTACCGCGGATGCGGGCCTCTTGATTCCCGCGTAACGCCCTAGCTCCGCCTTACTAGGCACGAATAGATAAGGTATCCCCTTCTCGCGAGCGAGCGCTATTACGGGTATCACGATGGACTCAGGGTCCACGTCCGAGGCGATTATGACGAGCTTCGCTTGGTTGCGCTCTATGGCCTTTATCGTCTCGTTAGCTCCGCGCCTCACGCGTCCATACTTATTCGCGTGCTCGAGTAGATCCCGAACCTTCTTAAGAACCTCTTCAGAGACCGTAAACTCTACGTAGCTCATGAAACCCGAGCGTCAAAAAGCGGATAAAAATACTAGCTCATACGCTTAAACGTCCGTTTATAGATTTGAGCTTACGATACGTATGGGTAAGCGCGCTCGCGTAATCGCTACGCTTTTTGTGATACGGATACTCTTCATCTCTTATGGTTATAATAAGGAGTATCTCCCGGCCGGCGGATCGACGGCTATGATGCCCGTGATGAGTTATCGGACATCTAATTTCTCTTATCACGGGTATCGCCTTACGTACGAAGGGGTGGGATCGGGAACGGGGATATCGCGTTTGATAGATGGCGTATACGCGCTAGCGGCTTCGGATGAGTACGTTCCTTACGACGTCGCGCGTGAATATGGGCTCATAAATTTACCCATACTAGTTCAGGCGTTCGTATTTGTCGCTAACGTGCCGTTCGATATACGCTTGAACGCGACGGTGATAGCGGATATATACCTAGGTAAGATCACGTACCGGGACGATCCCTCCATAAAGGCGTTAAACCCTAACGTAAACTTACCTCACGAGCCTATATACGCGGTACATCGTAAGGACTCCTCGGGAACCACGGCCGTGATCACCACGCGGCTAAGCAAGAACTCGGAGGAACGGAGGGAAAAGGTTGGGGCGAGCGATACTGTACATCGGCCCGTGGACGATATCGGTCATGGGATACCCGCAATAGGGAACAGCGGGGTCGCGGAGACGGTAAAGAAGACGCCTTATTCGATAGGATACGTAGGATACGCGCGGGCCGTAGAGTTAAAGTTACGCGTAGTGAGCCTTCCGAACGGATCAGGAGAATTCGTAAGGCCTTCGATAGACGCTTTCTCTAGAGCCGTAGAGAGTTACGATAAAACGTACGGGATACCGGGAAACTTTAGCGTGTACATACTAGACGCCCCATCCGGTCGGCCTATAGTGTCCTTCGGGTACGTCGTGATATACAGAGGCCTCTCTAATCTCTCGGGAGAAGCGAAGGAAGCCGTGAAGGAGTTCTTAAGGTACGCGCTTACGATGGGGCAAGGTATACTTAAATCCGCACACTTCGCCCCCCTTCCCGAGGATATCGTGGAGCGCGTGCTTGATATTTTGAACTCGTTTTGAGTGCCTTTTATGATCGATAAACGGTTCGAGCTATTGAAGGAACCCCGCGAGGAGCATCGGGAGAAGTACGACGTAACGTATTGCAAATATTGTGGTAGGGTAAAGCGGGGGGACCGTCGGGGATACTTTAATCCTATAAAGCTCATAGCCGAGAAGTACGTAAATCGCGTATCGAAGCGTCTCCCTCCCGGTTATTCCGTAAAGAATTACAAGGTGTTCAAGGCGGGGCGTGAGAAGGATGGGTATAAGCTCTATGAGATAGTAATTTCGGTAACGGGTCCGAAGAGTCGTCGCATATTGAGACACTTCCGGTACCGCGATAATCTGGGCGTGTGTCCCAGATGCTCCCGCAAGCTATCCGGGTATTACGAGGCGCTAGTACAGATACGCGGGCCTAAGGATAAGGTAGAAAGGGCGTTCGAGGAGGTTCGTCACAAAGTGGAGGTGCTCGATTCGTTCGTTCGCTATGAGCGCGTGAAGGAAGGCATAAACGTATACTTCTTAGACCATCCACCCGCCCGTCGGTTAGCTAAGGAGATCGTGAACCGTCGGGGGGCTAAGCACATCGTCACGAGGAGTCTATTAAAGATCGAGGACGGTAAGCGTAAAGGGATAGAGACTCACTCCGTCCGTATACCGGAGTTCGATAAGTATGATCTCGTCGACATATCAGGGCGCCGTTACGTGTTCTTGGGCGTAAACAAGGGGCGGTTTGAGGTACTTAGGGTGCCGGACATGAAGCGCATGGCGTTTCCTTCGAAGCACGAGGTGCGCCTCATAGCGAAGCCGGAAGAGGGGTTCGTAATGGACTCCGACGAGTACGTAGCGTCCGTGTTCGTGAACGAGGATCTCGTATATGCGAAGGTTCCCGAGCTATTAAGGCCTGGGGAAGAGGTAAAAGTATATAGGATGGGTGACGAAGTCCTCGCTTTACCTAAAAAGAAATTAGAAGAGGAGGCGAAGTAGATCCATAATATATGTTCTTTTAAAGGTCCATGAAGGACCTAGTGCTTCCCGATCCCTCGAAAGGGGAGGCCGTGATGGAGATATTAGAGCCTCTAGGGGCCGGTCGGTTCTTAGCTAGAGGATATGTAGAAATTAACGGAAAGGAGGAGGAGATAATCGCGAAGGTATTCGTGCCGGGAAAGATGAAGAGGAGACGCAGGTCACGGATCAACCCCGGTGATTACGTGCTCGTCTCCTTGCGGTATTCCGAATCCGAGAAGGAGTGGCGCGGTGAAATAAGGATGAAGTACACGAAGGATCAAGTAAAGAAGCTCATCAAAATGGGTATTATAAAGGAAGAGGAAGAGGGCGGCATCGAGTTCTAATAAACGTTTTTTAGCATTTTATAAACCGCCTCTATGGAGCCGCAAGCGCGTACTAAAGCGCGTATTTTATCGGCCTTAGTCCTAGCCCTCTTCTCTATTTCCTCCCTTAATAACGCGACGCGATCCTTCAAGCGAGGGTCTTCGCTCTTTAATATCTCCTCATACATCTTCTGGAGGCGTTTAATGTAAGACATCAAGCGATCGTAGTATAAGGCGTGTATCCTCGGCACCTCCCGCACGCTTTCGTCCGCGATTTTTCCCGTCCTAAGCGTTTCGAAGAACGCCTTTAACGGCCTTTCATCTATCGTTTTTCCTTCCCAAAAGGAGCATCCGGACGGTATTATGAGAAGGAGCTCGTTCACTAATATGGGATTAAGCTGGTTCTGAGCGAAGATCTGTGATACAACCTTCATCTCCTCAATGGTCGAGCACTTCCTCATGAACTTAAGTCCGAGTACCCCTTGAGCGTATAGTATGGGGTCCTTTAGTACCTTCCCCCTTTCTAACCTTGTAGCGAGCTTAAACGTATACGTGAGCGCCTCCACGGGTATATCTTTAGGAATAAGATCTAGATAATCCCGAGGGCGAACGTACTTAGTTCCGATCTTTACGAGCTTGAAGTTCCTTAGCGTCCCCAACGCCTCCCCGATCTCTTGCTTAAACACCCTCCCTTTCCTCAATATTTCCATTAGAGCGTTTATAGAATCCATCATGTGTATGAGCCTTTTCCGTTAAATTTCTCGGACTAGTACTTCTTGAATGTGCGGCATCGCGGGGTACATAGGGAACAGAAAGGCGGCACCGATACTCATCGAGATGCTTAGACTATTGGAGTACAGAGGCTACGATAGCGTCGGGATAGCTACTATGGACTCCAGGGGTCGCATCCGGATATCTAAAGGGGTGGGTTCCATAGACAAAGTACTTAAGGAAAAGAAGCTCGACTCTCTCCCGGGTAATATCGGAATAGGACACACGAGATGGAGCACGCACGGCATCGTATCGGAAGAAAATGCGCATCCGCACACGGACTGTACCGGTAAGATCGCGATCGTTCATAACGGTGTAATACAGAACTACTTCGAGATAAAAAGGGAGCTCTTAGCTAAAGGACATAGGTTCTATTCGGAGACGGATACCGAAGTGGTAGCTCATCTCATAGAAGAGCTTCTAAAGGAAGGTAAAACGATATTAGAGGCCCTAAGAGAGAGCATAAAGAGGCTTCAGGGGGACTTTTCTATAGTTCTTCTAGCGTCCCCGGAGAGGCGTCTATACTTCATGAAGAAGGGACTCCTCCCACTCATTATAGGTAAAGGCAAGGGAGAGGCGTTCGTGGCTAGCGATGTAATCGCGTTAGCGCCTTATACTAAGCGCGTTCTGTACTTGGAGGACGGCTCTTACGGGTACGTGTCGAGGGACGAAATAAAGGTGGAAAACGTATACGGTAAGCCCCTTCCGAAACGGAAGAACATATCCATAGACGCGTCTCGGATAGATAAAGGAGGGTTCGCCCATCGGATGCATAAGGAAATATATGATATTCCACACTTCGCGTCGTTATTCGTAAGCTATGCCGAGCATCACATAAAAGGGGCTATAGAGCTCTTAGAAACGTACGACAAAATACGGATAATAGGGGCCGGAAGCTCTTATCACGCGTCCCTTTATGGCGAGATGGTCCTATCTAGGATATATAAAAATAAGCACATAAAGGCGATCGTAGCTTCCGAGTTCCCTAATCGGATAGACCTAGTAGAGGACGACCTAGTGATCGCGGTGAGCCAATCCGGGGAGACTTACGATGTATTAGAACCGGTAAGGAGGCTTAAGGAAAACGGTGTACCCGTGCTAGCGATCGTGAACCGTCGTAACTCGGAGCTCGATAGGATAGCGACCGAACGCGTATACATAGAGGCGGGCGTGGAACGCGCTGTAGCGGCCACGAAGACGTTCGTGAATCAAGTGTTAGCGTTCGCCGCTTTGGGGGGCTTAGAAAGTTTAAACGAAGTACCTAAGGCGTTCGATAAGATACTCAAAGAGAGGCGTAACCGGTCCGGATTAGGGAGCGAGAAGCTTGACGAAGCTGCCTTAAGGATCGCGAAGAGCTTGTACGATAAACCGAGCGCCTTCTATTTGGGTCGCTATTTAGGATACGTAGCCGCTAAGGAGGGCGCGCTTAAGATTAAGGAGGTGTCTTACATACACGCTGAGTCCTATCCTTCGGGCGAGCTTAAGCACGGTCCTTTAGCTTTAATCTCCAAGGACTTCCCCGTGATCCTCATAAGCTACTCGGAGAAGCACGTGAGGAAGGATAGAAGTACGTATGAGGAGGTCATTAGCAGAGGAGCGAACGCGTACGTGATCACGTTCGACTCGCTCGTGGAGAACTTCGAGGGAGCCTCTTATATATCGCTCCCGGACGTTGATGAGAACGTTTCGACGGCTATCTTAGTGGTCCCCCTGTTCCTCATCGCTTATCATGCCGCGGTGTTACGCGGATACGATCCGGATAAGCCTAGAAATCTCGCGAAATCCGTAACGGTAGAATGATGGGGCTAATATACACGCTAGGAAGGATGAAATCGATGGGCCCTTTTTCTTCGGAACCTATAGGGGCCCGCACGATAATGGGTTCCACGATCTTCGAGACCCTTGCCTCATTATTACTTAAAGCGGGTGTAGAGGGTGTATTAATAGTATGTAAAGAGCCTTATTCTTACGAGGTTCCGGGAGCCACGATAATTAAAGAGGATGAACTCTCGGAATATCTAGACGAGGGCGATCTAATATTATCGGTGCCCGAAAACCTAGTCGCTTCGGAGGGTATACTCAAGGAATTACAGGAGCTAGTAGAGGAAGGAGATGAAGCGTTCTTGGGCTCCCTAAGCATAAAGACGCCCCGGATCGTGAAGACCTCTCTGGGGCCCACGTATTTCTTAGGAGTCTCCGTGTGCTCGTTCTCTTCTAAGGAGAAGGCTTACGGTAAGCCTTGTGGGAATCTTAAGCTCGTATCGAACGTGAGCTTGGTGCACGTAATGGAACCTAAAGACCTCTTGAAGGCACTAGACGTGCGCCTTATGGACATAAAAGAGACGCGCATATCACCAAGGGCTAAGGTGCATTCGGACGTCATCATAGAGGGGCCCGTAGTGATCGAAGATGGTGCTGTGATATACGAGCGGACGAAGATCGTAGGGCCCGCTTACATAGGAAAAAACGCGCTCGTGGGTAATTCCTCTCTCATCAGACGTTCTTCCTTAAACGCCCGCTCTACGGTAGGATTTTCCACGGAAGTGAAGCACTCCGTGATCGAAGAGGATGCTTCTACGGGGAGGCTCTCTTACATAGGGGACTCCTTTATAGGCCGCTACACGACGATCGTCGGTGGCATCATGACGATCAACTATAAGCCCGGTTTCCCGAAGCTCGGGGCGTTCATAAGCCCAAGAAATAAGATATCGGGATTCAAGGTCTTCGAATATTATACGGTAATACGAGCACGATAGCGATCACTAAGAGTATAGCCGCCAGCTTCGCGATCTCCCTCTTATCGGTACACGCGAGCGAGGCGTATATGATTTTATTTAATGCCCCTACGGCCATTGCGATGAGGAGATACGTGGAAGCTTTTTCTAGCGATATCATACCGGCGCACACGAGGGCTACTATGGAGAACGTCACCGCGGTGACGCTCACGAGGCTCGATAG
>JAMOTR010000016.1 GCA_027068385.1 Candidatus Heimdallarchaeota archaeon | reverse complement strand
GTGATAGAGAATAAATAGCGTAGGAGATCACGGAGATAATTCTTAACAGGAAAATGACCTTAGAGCTTTAGGAGCGCGGAACCATAATACCCTTGATCTCGAATTCCCTCTAGTTTGTGTTTTTTTAAAAAAATCAAGCTTTCTTCCTAGAGGAGTACCGGTAGGCGATGATGGCGATGATGATGATAATGATGATGACGACGATGGCGATCTCGGCGGTCTTGCTTAGCGCTAGCACGTAGTGAGCGTAGGAGTGAGATACGGCAGGATTCATAAACGAGGCTAGGAGCATAATGAAGGCGGCTAATATAGGTAGGCTCATAGCTACGGGTATCATACTACGAGAGGCTCGTATGAATATTTATTGATTTCTATTCTTGATCTTCGACGTGTACTCTTATAGTGTAGAATCTGAGCGTTCTAAGGCATAAGCGCATAATAAATCAAGCGTTGTATCCTAAGCGAAAAAGCGTTCGTGTTCTTAAAGCATAGCGAAAAAATAGCGTGAGAGTTCACAGAAAATGTTCTCACCGAAAGACGAGGAGCGCATCTTAGAATTCCGGAGGAACGAAAACGTGTTCGAAAAGGAGCGCGAGGAGAGGCGCGATAAGCCGATGTTTATATTCTTAGAGGGGCCGCCCACGGCAAACGGCCTACCTCATATGGGACACGTGAGGACCCGCGCGATCAAGGACGTGGTCCTACGTTATCGCTCCATGCGCGGTTATTATGTATTCCCTCGCATAGGAGGTCGGGATTGTCACGGCCTCCCGGTAGAGGTAGAGGTGGAAAAGAGGTACGGGATAAAGAACAAACGCGAGATCCTAGAGCGCGGCTTAGAGCGGTTCATTAATGAATGTAAGCAGAGCGTGTTCCGCTATAAGAGGGAGCGGGAGAAGATGACGGAGCGTCTAGGGTTCCGGTTAGACCTTAAAAACGCTTACGTAACGATGACCGACGAGTATATCGAGAGCGTCCGGTGGGCCTTGAAGAAGCTCCGGGAGAAGGGACTCCTTTACAAAGATTATAAGGTCGTTCGGTATTGCCCGCGCTGCGGCACGCCTTTGAGCTCTCACGAGGTAGATCTCGGGTATAAGGAAGTGGTCGATCCATCGATCTACGTGCTCTTCAAGCGCGTCGACAAGGATGAGTACTTCTTAGCCCGGACCACTACACCTCGGACACTTCCGTCTAACGTCGCCTTAGCGGTACATCCGGACGAGGAATATGTACTTATAGAATACGATCGGGACGGTAAGAGGATACGCTTCCGGGTAGCCGATAAGCTCTCTGAGGAATGGAAGAAAAAGGGAAAGGTGATAGAAAGGAGGCTCGGGAAGGAGCTCGAGGGAATAAGATACGTTCCCCTCTTCGAAGAATATAAGATAGACGACGAAAGGGCCTATCGCGTCGTCACCGCGGACTTCGTCACGATGGATCAGGGTACGGGAATCGTTCACATAGCTCCGGCTCATGGAGAAGAGGACTTTAACGTATCGAAGGAGAAGGATCTCCCGATACACATCGTGATAGACGAGGAGGGGAAGTTTAAGTACGGCCCGTACGAGGGGCTCTTCTTCAAGGACGCGAACAGGAGGATCATAAGGGACCTAAAGAGGGCGGGTAAGCTCCTCAAGGAGGCCACGATCAAGCACAACTATCCGCATTGCCGGCGCTGTGATACTCCTCTGATGGCGTATCCTAGGGAGACGCGGTACATTAGGGTATCCGAGTTCCGCGATAAGCTCGTAGAGCATAATGAGAAGATCAACCGGTATCCAGAGCACATCAAGCACGGACGCTTCGGGAACTTCATCGCGAACGCCCGCGATCGGGCGCTATCGCGTGAGCGCTTCCGGGGTACTCCGCTCCCCATACGGAAGTGCGAGAACGGCCATTACATAGCCGTGGGATCGAAGAAGGAACTCGAGGAGCTCGCGGGCAGAAAGTTAGACGACATAGAGTTACATAGGCCTTACATCGATAACGTGGAGATAAAGTGTCCCGTATGCGGCAAGCCGATGAAGCGCGAGCCGTTCGTGATAGACGTTCGGTTCGATTCCGGAGCGGCCCCGTTCGCTCAGTTCCACTACCCTCACGAGAACAAGGAAATAGCCGAGAAATCGATGCCCGTGGACTTCATATCCGAAGGCGTGGACCAGACGCGCGGCCGGTTCTATTCGCTTCACACGATCTCGACGCTATTGTTCGACCGCGAGGCGTACAGGAACGTAGTAGTAATAGGCCTCGTGTTGGACGAGAAGGGAAGGAAGATGAGCAAGCGCTTAGGTAACGTAGTATACGCTCTCGACGCTTTAGAGAAGCACGGGGCGGACGCGTTGAGGCGGTATATGTATTACGTGACCCAGCCCCGGAAGGAGCTAAAGTATTCGGATCGCGACGTGGAAACGATAAAGAGGCGCTTCTTAGATACCCTACGGAACGTCTTTACGTTCTTCGACTCATACGCTAAGCTCGACGGGCGGACGCCCGATAAGACCACGGACTATAGGACGAAACTCGATAGGCGGATCCTCTCTAGGCTCAACTCGGTGATCAAGGAAGTGATCGAGAACATGGACGCTTATCGCATCACGGAAGCCGCTAGGATACTCGATAACTTCGTGGTGGAGGAACTAAGTAACCGGTACGTAAGGCGCTCTAGGAGGCGCTTCCGGAAGACGGAGCGGGACGAGGACAAGCTAGCCGCTTACAATACGCTATATGAAGTGCTCGAGAAAACGATAAGGCTCTTGGCCCCGTTCGTCCCGTTCATCACGGAGGCGATATATCAGAGGCTCGTGAGACCTTACGGAGGTAAGTTAAGCGTGCACCTAGAGGACTATCCGGAGCCCGACGAGGCGCTCATAGATAAGGACTTGGAGGAGAGGATGGCGCGCGTGATAGATCTCGTGGAGAGCGTGAGGAGGATTAGGAACGCGATCAAGCGCGGTGTGAGGCGGCCCATAAAGAGGATCGTGGTGGAGGCGGACGAGTATACGCGTAAGGCTATTGAGGAGTTCCGGGACGACATAAAGGACGAGGTGAACGTGAAGGCGGTGAGCTTCGAGGACGTGATACCGAGGCTTAAGGTGAACGCGAGGCCTAGGCCTAATAGGATCGGACAACGTTATAAGCGCCTCACGCCCAAGATCCTCAAGTACATACAGGAACACCGGGACGAGATACTAGAGGCGATGATGCATAGGAAGACGTTCTCGTTCGAGGTGGATGGCGAAAAGGTAGAGCTCACGCGCGACGACTTCATCATCGAGGCCGAGGCTCCGGAGGGATACGCGTACGACTCCGGAGAATACGTCCACGTCCTCGCTGAGCTCGAGATGACGCCCGAAATGATACGCGAAGGCCTCGCTCGCGAGATACTTAGGCGCATACAGGCGATGAGGAAGGAGATGAACCTAGAATATACGGATAGGATCATAGTGGGAATAGAGGGGGACGAAGAGGTTAAGAAGGCTATAGAGGAGCGGAGGGATCGGATCTCTTCCGAGGCCCTAGCGGACGATATACGCTTCGAGCCCATCGAGGGATACTCGAAGGATCGGGAGATAGCCGGGCATAAGGTAAGGATATACGTGAAAAAGGTCACAGGAAGATAGGAAGGTCCTCGGGCCCGAACTCTTTTTTCTCGATCTTATCGAGGGACCGGAACTTCAGCTTGGGCTCGAACCCGCTCTCCTTTAACTTATCGTATATGTACATCGTCGCCCTTAAGACCCCGAAGAACTCCTCCTCGAAGCTATCGTAGCTCAAGTAATCCTTTAGGAGGTCGTTGTGTACTATTAAGACGTACTTACCGTCGTACTTCTTCAACGCATAATCGGCATCGTACACGTCGTAAGAGCTCTCCAATACTATCTTCATGAACTCCTTTCCCCTCGGCCCTTCGATCACGGAGGTCACCCGATCGGGATCGAACGGTATAGCCACTATCCTAGCCCGTTCGTCCTTCACCTCGATGGTCATGAGGCCGTTCCGAACGTCCTCGGCCGTGATCTTTAACGCCACGCCCAAGACGATCGTATATTCGTCCTTATCGTGAACGACTACCGGATCGTACGGTAGGACGATGCTAATCAAGGGTAAGGACTCCTCCTTCCCCGATAGCGCGACTCCGCTATTTACGGACGCTTGAAAGATCACGAGGTACTTTCTAAGCTTAACGAGAAAATCCGCCATTGCTCGTGTAAATTTAGAATCGGAAAAATTTCACTCCACGCTCTCCTGCTCCTTAGAGAGGGCCTCGCTCTTCCTTATACGCTCCTCTATCGCCTCGAGCATCTGGAGAAGAGCTTTTCCTTTGTCCGTAATTCCGGTCTTACCCCGATAACCAGCGCGCTTTATGACGATTATCGCCTTCTTTATCGTCTCCTCCGGCAAACGCGTGAGCTTCATGATCGTAGCTATGTCCTCTATTCCATCCTCAGCCTCTAAAGCGGCCTGAAGCACGCGTACGACTATCGGATTGATGGGGAACGCGAGCTCGGCTATGGGTACCTCTAGGAGAGCTATCTGAGCGAGCCTTCCTAGGTCCGTAAGGGTCACGTAATCGTTCGGAAGTATGTCCACGAAGCCCTTCGACTCGAGCTTATCGAGGGCTATCTTAAGCCGCTCCTCCCTTCCTTCGAACCCCTCTATCTCATTTATGAAGGCCCCTTTTGAAGGTATCGCCCTAATTATCTCCGCCTCCCGACGAGTCACTAACGGCTTACGGTGTATGCGACCGGTGAGCTTCATATATTCTAGACCGACGTTCGTCACGGCCATCTTCGATATGAGCTTAGCGTCCACCGCGGCTTTGTACCGATGATATATAGGAGACCGCTTCGAGAACGCGTACATCACGGCCTTCACCGCATAAGCCCTAATGTCGCGAGGCCCGTTACGTCTAGCGTCCTCTAGTATCTTATATCCGTGTTCGGTGAAGTAATATACGAGCTCGCCCGGCTTCCTAGGGTGCTCCTCAGAGACTATAAAGTCCATCGCCTCTAGGGTGTAAAGTATGTACGATAACTCCTCCGCGGTGATGTTGTGACCGTTTTCGTTCAGCCGCTTGAGTATGCGCTCGTCATTCGGATATACTTCTGGGTTCGTCTCGTACTTCTTCCGTATCTCGTCTATAGCTATGAGCGTGATCATCTCCTCCTTACTCACACCTATCGGAGGGTTCTCGCGGCGCTTCTGATAGCGTAATAACTCATAAGCCCTAGCGATGCGTCTTCCGGCTCTAGTGAGCTCTCCCTTGTAGAAGAGCCCGAGGTTCTCGAGCTTAGCCGCTAGTACCGTAGGGATCCTCCGACCGCGAGAAAGCGCATAAGCGGACCGCATGATCTCGTCGTCGAGCACTACTTCCGAACTTATGAACATCTCGCGCAGGGCTAAGCGTATTAGGCGTCCTATGGCCGTAAACCCGACGACCGTGGATCCTTTAGAGATCGGGGGAGGAGAAATAGCGAACATCTTCATGGCCTCTAGGGCATATACTAGACCGGGAGGGACTCCCTTAGTGTCGCGAGCCTTCACGAACTCTCCCCGCTCCGCGGGCCCGGTAGGTAACGATAATATATACCCCACGTCGCCCGCGTATATCTCGATCCTCGGTATCGCCTGCTCGTACGCGTGGTAAATCTTCAAAGCGGCCTCCGTGAGTTCTCCGTCCTTCGCTAACCCCTTAGACTCTAGATCCTTTCTCCGCGGCTCTATGACCTTATTAGCGATACGAGAAGCGTATATCATCTGTATCTCAGCGCTCCCCACCCGTCTTTCGACGTCCCGAGAGGAGGCTTCTCCTAGTATCTCCTCAGCCGATTTAATCGCCTCGAGGGCGAGTTTTCCGGCCGGAGTGATGGCGGAGCCCTCTATTAGGCCCATGAGCTCGAGTTGTTTACGTACCTTCTTCTCGATCTGCTCGCCCCTTTCTAAAGCCTTTAGGGCTAAGACGTGGTTCTTTAGTAGGAGCATGGCGTAACCGTTAGTAGAATAATATGAGTTCAACTCAAAAATAGTAACCGCGCGGGTAACACGAGTATTCCGGCGAACGTTACGTATACCACGATCTTCGCCATAAGCTCGTCGTCGAAGCCGAAGAGTGCAGCATATAACACGGCCGATACGCTCGTGGGCGATCCTATCTCCCGGGCTATTACGACGTTAACTGGGAACTCCTTAGTATAATATAAAGGAAATAAGGCTAGCGGGGTGATTAGGAGCCTTATTATAGCCACGCGCATGATTATCGAAAGGTCCGGGCGCGACGGTATAGGGGCCTTCGAGAGAACTAATCCTACATATATTAAAGAGAGGTAACTCGTTCCGATCTTTACCTCGTGAAATGCGGGTAAGTGGAAGTTAAACCCCAGAGATCCGAGGAGAAAACCTAATATCGCGGCCCGGAGAGGCGGGAAGGTTATCCCCTTAACGAGCACGTCTTGAGCGTATGTCCCGTGCATCCTCATCGCTAAGGCCATAGTTAGGAACGGTTGAAACAGATGGTAGCACATAGTAAACGATATCACACCGACGATCGCGTCCTCAGGGAGACCGAAGGCTATCACTAAAGAGATCGGTATGAAGAAGGCGTTCCGAAGCGTGCTCGCTAATACGGAAGTGCAACGCTTACGCTTATCTATGTTCCTAAACAATAACAACGCAACGAGGAAAGAAAGGCCCGCGCCGGAGAAATAAAACGAAGCGTACATGGCGAACGTCTCTTGAAACACGTGTATCTCGTCCAGTAACGATTTAAACACGATAAGCGGAAGGAGGAGATATAAGAGGACGTACATGAGAGTCTCCGAAATAACGCTCACGCGCTCCTTTAGTATTAGGCCTATGAAGAACCCTCCCAATACGGCAGCGTAGAAAGATATGAGGGAAGATACGGGGATCATCTAGATACGTAGTCCCTAAATTAATCGATTATGACGTACGCGGTCATGGATAGGATACGTCGCATGATCGCGGAAATAGAGAGTTCCCTAAACGTCGTGGTATCACGCGTAACCCTTAAGGAGGCTCTAGAGGGTAAGCTCCCGAAGATCATGCCGCGCGGAGAACCTATGTACATATCTTATATGGATGTGCTAGAGCTTTCGAAGGTAGTTCCGGAGGAGGATCGGGAGAGGGTACTCCTGCCCATTACCCTTGTGAGGCGCGTGGACATGGGCTCCGGAGTGTTCGTGGTTCCGGAGGAGGACAAGAGGGCGATTAGTATAATACTTGGGGAAAATAGGGAGTACTTGAGTAAGCCGGAGGTACAAGAGATAGCTTCCCGCTTTCCTTCGTTGATCCATATAATCATCCTCGGTTCCGATGTTGAATGAAGGGAATCGAGCGTAGGGAATATCAAGTAAACTTATTTAAAATAGCGCGCGATGAGGACGCCTTGATAGTCCTACCGACCGGGTTAGGTAAGACCGTGATCATGGGGTACCTTATTGAGGAGTTTGTCGATAAGGGCAAGATCATCGTGGTCGCTCCCACGAGGCCCCTCGTTCATCAGCTCTACAAGTTCTTCATATCTCATTTGGAGAAGCCCGATACGGCTAAGATCGTAGAGCTAACGGGGGAGATCCCGCCCGATAAGAGAGCCTTGGTATATCGCTACGCGAAGCTCATCGTCGCCACGCCCCAAGTGATCTACAACGACGTGATAAAGGGCCTCTTAGACCTCTCGGAGGTCTCCTTATTGATCTTCGACGAGGCGCACCACGCTACGGGATCACATCACTACGTGAGGATCGCGGAATTGTATCGCATGAAGAATCCTAACGGCCGCATCGTAGGCTTCACAGCGTCACCGGGATCGAGTTACGAGGACGTGTTAGAGGTGGCGAGGAACCTAGGGGTCACGAGGATCGTGGCGCGCGACGAGACGCATCCGGAGGTGAGGCCTTATGTGCACGAGCGTAAGCTAAAGATCATAAGGCTCGAGATGGACGAGACCACAAAGAAGCTCCTAAAGCTCGTGGACGAGGAAATAGAGAACCTAAAGAGGAAGCTAGAGGAGGAATACGGAATCACCATAGATAGCGTCACGTTCAAGAACGTTAAGGCCGTGATAGACGGCATAAAACGCGGTGAGATCGTCGCTGATACAAAGGCGTTAGGGATATGTTATAACCTCATAAGGCTCTCGAAGCTACGCGAGCTCATAGAGACTCAAGGCCCTCCGGCCGTGAAGGCGTTCTTCAAGAACCTCGAGGAGAAGGCGAGAACGAGCTCGGTCGTGAGGGAGCTACTAAATAGTCCGAGGATAAGATACGTACGCCTCTTATTGGGAGAGCGGAAGTTCCCGAAGCTCGAGAAGACCGTGGAGGTTGTGGAGGAGTTCCTTAAGAGGAACCCAAACTCGCGCGTGATCGTGTTCGCTAATTATAAGGAGACCACTAAGGCGATCGCGCAGATGTTAAAGAACAGGGGCATCAAAGCCGATCGGTTCACCGGACGCTCCGATCTCTCACAAAGCCTTCAGATCGCTAAGGTAAACGCGTTCAAGATGGGCCTCATAGACGTACTCGTAGCTACGTCCGTAGGGGAAGAGGGGATCGACGTGGGCGAAGTGGACCTCGTCGTGTTCTACGACGCTGTGCCTTCGGCTATAAGGAAGATACAGAGGATGGGACGTACGGGAAGGAGGCGCGAGGGAACTGTGGTCGTGCTCCTTATTAAAGGGACTAGGGACGAATACTACTTCTGGCTCTCGCGGAAGCGCGAGAATTCTATGAGGAGCTTATTGAAGGAGCTCGAGGACGTGAGGCTCCCAAGGGTCACGTCGGTGGAGGCTATAGTGAACATCGAGGGGCCCGTCGTGCTCGTGGACGATCGCGAATCGAGAACCGCCGTAGTGCATGAGCTCATTAAGAGAGGGATACGCGTACAAGTGGAGCACTTAGAGGTAGGGGATTACGTCGTGGGGGACGTGGTGATCGAAAGGAAGAGCTTCGACGACTTCTCCCAGAGCATCATAGACGGTCGCCTCTTTCAGCAAGCGCTCGCGCTTAAGGACGCTCCGAAGCCGCTAATGATAGTTGAGGGCGAAGGATCACCGCGCGTGGGCCGCAGGGCTTTCATAGGTGCCGTGTTGAGCCTCATGCTCGAGTATAGGATACCCATAATATTCACGCGCGACCCCTCTGAAACCGCGGAGATCATAGAGTTAATAGCGAAGAAGGAGAGGAAGAGCCCGCGCATAGTGAAGGCTAAGCCCAAAGGCGAAATAGCGTCTAGGATAGCGTTCCTATCGATGCTCCCCGGGGTTAACGAGACGCTAGCGACGAGGCTATTGAGGAAGTTCGGTACGATAAGGAACGTGATCAACGCCTCCCCCGGTGAGCTCATGACCGTCGAGGGGATAGGGGAAAAGAAGGCGACGAGGATACGGGAGTTCGTAAACAAGCGCGTCGAGCTCGAGGAGCGAGTTTTTGATTTACATATGTTCTTATTAAGAAGTCCATGACTTCTGATCGGCCTAAAGATCCGAGGGAATACGAGGAGAAGCGGGTAAAGCAATGGGAGGAAGAGGACGTCTACCGCTTCGACCCCTCCAAAGGAGGCCCGTATTACGTGATCGATACCCCGCCTCCGTTCACTTCCGGAACGTTACACTTAGGGCACGTGTACGGATATACTCGGATCGACATCGCGGCCAGGTCTCGCAGGATGATGGGGTATAACGTGTACATGCCCCAGGGATTCGATTGTCACGGATTACCTACGGAACTTCGCGTGGAGCGCGTGTATGGAATATCGAAGGAGAACCGCGAGGAGTTCCTTAAGAAGGCTGTGGAGCGGACTCAGCAGGCGATAGCGAAGATGAAGGAGCAATTCAAGAGGATCGGATACTCCACGGACCGGAGATACGAGTATCACACGATGGACGACGAGTATAAGGCTCTGGTACAGCGGACCCTCATAGAGTTCTACAAGCGCGGGCGGTTGTATAGGAAGAAGTTCCCCGTCCACCGGTGTCCCAAGTGCCGCACCGTTCTAGCTAAGCAGGAGCTCGGATACGTGAGGCGCAAGGGCATCCTCGCTTATATTAGGTGTCCCGTGAAGGACGGGGATAAGGAGGTCGGAGAGATTATTATAGCAACGACGCGTCCCGAGCTTCTAGCCGCGGCTCAGGCGATACTAGTGCATCCGGAGGACGAGCGTTATAAGCACCTAGTGGGGAAGAAGGCCGTCATACCGCCTTATATGAAGGAGGTCCCGATCATGGCGGACGAGGAGGTGGATCCGGAGTTCGGTACGGG
>JAMOTR010000015.1 GCA_027068385.1 Candidatus Heimdallarchaeota archaeon | reverse complement strand
GATGAGTATTACGATAAGATTAACGACGTCTCGCGGAAGGGCGATGATGAGATCTTAGCGTACGTTAGATATTACTTAGAGAAGGGGGGAGAAGGAGTACTCACGCTCGACGGGAAGCTGAAGATAGAGGGAAAGACGCTATTCGTAGAAAGGAACGGCCGGTCGTTGGGAATCGTGGCGTATTATAAGTATCGGGACCCGCCTCGGGACGTAGAGGGGTACGACGAAGACGGAAGACCGATAGAATTGTATTACGACGCGCTCACGAATAAGCACCTCATCGCCATTTCCTTCGATCTTCCGACGTTCGCGAAGACCGTACGTCTTATCATAGCCTCGTCGATAGTGATCGAAGTCGACTTAGAAGAGCGCATAGCCGCGGTTTATTACTTATTCTAAAGGCTCTAATAGGTCTCATAGGCTTCGGAAACATACACGAGTACCCGAGGAAGATCCTCATGAGGATGGCCGAAGAACGTCCGAACGGATACGCGTTCGCTATAATGAAAATACTCGAAATCACGAAGCCTCGCGATATCGAGTTTAGCCTATTAGGTCGATATTTTTGAAAAACGCGCGAATTCTTGAGGCTCCATTATAATAACTTTCCGGGTCCCTACGTCCTTATACGGAGAAGAACCTAAAAAGAGCCTCGTCCGGTTCCTAGAATGCTCTTTTCTATCCTCTTCGGAGGCCTCTATATTCACATATATCTCGCTCGCCGGTTTCCTCCTCGCTACTAGTATAGGATAGACGCTATTACGATAGCCGTATAACGCTAGAGATTTGAGCGTCTTGTAGAACTCGCTCCCCTCCATAAGATCCGTTTCCGCTAGGCTTCTCGCCTTTACTTCTACTATAAGTGGTACCGGTTTATAACGTAGGAAAAGCGTGGCGATGAAATCCGGTCCTTCCTTGGGCGAGACTATCGGCGGTACCTTCCGCGACCGTGTCTTAGGCGTTGAAGATACGATATACAAGAGGTGTAGAAGCACGAAAGACTCCAAGGCCGCGCCAAGTATCTGATTTATGTTCACGTCTTCCGGAGCGAGATAATATATTAACGCCGTTAAAGAGCCCGGATCTAGGGGCTTCGGCTTAAAGTATTCGAACTCTTCCACGCTCATATTACGCCTTATAAATTCGTTCGCTACCGGGACTCCGAAGACCACGTACGTCTTAAATACCTCAAGCCGCTCCTTAGAACGCTTTACGATTTTATCTCCTAAGCCCAATAGCGCGTTCTTTATTCTTTCTATTTTACCGCCACTCACCCTCGTGAGCTCCTGTACTATGTACTCTACTCCCTTTAATTCGGACGCTATAGAGAGAAATTCCTGTAAGGTAGAGGGATATTCTATTGGGGGCTTTAAGGACGATATCATCGTCGGATAGCCGCCCGTGATAAGATAAGCGTCCAAAACTTCGCGCGGCCCCTTAGGTATACTAGCACGTGAATCATTAGGTAAGATCGCATCGAGTATGTTCGGGGAGTCCTCGTACTTTTCTCCAGTCCGATAAGAGCTAGCTTCGAGTAACGTTCTAGGTAAAGCGTGTATCCTATACGGCTGTACGTTCCCTTCCTTATCTCTAGGCGGCTCTAAATCCTTAGCGTATAGCCTCACTAGGGTATCTAGTATCTCATAATGTTCCGCGGAGTAGCTCGTCGTGAACACGAGCTTCTTCTTAGTCCCCCTAATCTTCTTATGAACACCCTCTAGAAATCCGGGTAGGCCCCTATAGGAGCCGAGCTCTAAATACGTAGCTTCATCCAATAAGACTACATCGTATTCCTCCAGAGCTTTCATCACATCCCTTACGGTAACCCTCTCGGACCTGGCGTCAAAATATTTTACGTTCTCTTCGATAAGCGAGTTTAACGCGTACGTCTTACCCACGTGACGAGGACCGTACAAATATACTATCGAAGGCCCGCAAGAGGGGTTTAAGACGCTCGAAAGCATCGTGTAGCGTCCCTTATCTCCTAACCGCATAGGCGACAAAGGGTCCCTCATGAATCCCACAAATATAAAGGAAAAGAAAATTCGACGTTTCTCGCTTATATGTAAGGCCAAGAAAGACGCCACAGCCGCTCCTAGCGTAACTACGGAGGCGTTCACGTAACTCCTATCCGCGAGGCATACGATGAATAAAAGAAACGCTTCTACGATAAGAACGAGGCCCACGAAGTCCTTTAATCTCGACAAGTCGAATAATACGCGACTATCGCTCCCAAAACGTAGGGAAGAATGCACAAGGCCTTCATGTATCCTGTAAGAGC
>JAMOTR010000014.1 GCA_027068385.1 Candidatus Heimdallarchaeota archaeon | reverse complement strand
GGCCGCCGCGATCGAGAACGACCTGTATCCCGTGTTAGCTACGAGCGTTCTCTCGGAGAAGTCTAAGGGGAAGGTGGGAACGGGAGAGGGCATCTCGAGGACGATGTTCATATTATTACTAAAGCCTGAGGCCTTCGACGAGTTCCTAAACCGTCTCGACCTCCGCCTTGAGCCGATTGTGGGCATGAACAAGGAGGGAATAAAGGAGAGGATCAAGTCGATACTAGAGTCCGGGCGCGTGGATAAGCTCTTCGAGGGCGTGATCTCATACGGACTCACACCTAGGCCCGAGGAATCGATAGCCATAGGCGCCTCAATAAGCGCCGCGATACTCGCTAAATTATCACCGGGACTAGACTTCGAGGACTATAGGGAGATGCTCGAGGACATCATACCGACGGCCGCGGGAATCGCTTTAGATAAGATCGTCCACAAGGACTTCAGGATCCTAAGCGTGCGCGATCTACTAAAGAGCGGGGACATGACCGTGATATACGCTATGGCGCTAAAGTACGGCCTCATAGACCCGAAGCTCATATCCATGACCGTAAAGGATAAGGAGGTAAGGAAGAGGATCGACGCGGCTAAGAATAGTAACAAGAAACAACTACTCGTAAAGGGCGGAAAGAGTCGGGCGAGTTATCTGTATAAGCCTAGGCCGCTACAGGACCTAATCAAGGATTATTCCCGCATAAGGTCCCTAGCCGGAATCCTCGCTACCGCCCTACAGATATATGATAAGGAGAAGGAAGGGGACTCCGCGGATATCATAGAGATCAGCAAGCTCAGGGGCACGACCGCGCTAGGTATCGCTAGTATGCTCATAGACGGGCTAAACTCTTACATCGAGCGCCTCACCGCGGAGTACTACGAGGAGAAGAACAAGAAGGAGAAGTTTGATAAGATTAGCGCGGAGGTAGAGATCGCGAGAGGGTTGAAGAGAATATTAGAGAAACTCACCTCGTGATTTTTAAATAAAAACTCAGATGGTCCGCTGGTCTACTACGGCATCTCCTAGCTCCTTCCGCTGCTCGCGAGTGGTGAGCATCTGCTTGAACTCGGGTAGCTTCGCTAGTAGCGCTCCTCCCTTCCGCACTAGGTACTTCCTATCGGGTCTTACCTTGATGTCGATCTTGATGTTCGGAGGCATGTATCCATAGTGCTTCACGACGAGCTCCTCGAGCTCCTTCTTTAGCCTCTCAGCGAGTCCGGGTAGCATCGTAGTACCTCCGCTTAGGATGATCTTGTTGAATAGATCGGGCCTCACGTCGATCGGAGCGGCCATGATCGCGTCGAAGATGAGCTCGTGTACTCCCTTGCTCTCGAGTCCGATCATGCTGGGCTTGAATAGTATCTCGGGAGCCATGAAGCGCTCCACGGTGAGGTAGATCTTCTTACCGTCGGGTAGCGTGTACTCGCACTTCACGGAGTCGGGGTCCTTCCTAGCCTTCTCGAGCTCGGCCTCGTAATCTAGGGCCACGTAGCAGCACTTCTCCTTGATGTCGTTTACGATGTCCTTCTCGGCGGAGGTCTTAGCGGTGAAGACTCCGTTCGTCTGTAGTAGCTTAGCGAGGTAGTCGGTGATGTCCATACCGGCTAGGTCTAGACGCCTCACTCCCTCCTTAATGATGAACGAGTCCTTCACGGGGACGATGTGCGTCACTCCGGCTCCTATGTCCACGACGAGACCGGTCACGTGTCCGGCCGCGTATAGAGCTAACACGGCCTGAGTAGCTACGTACATCGCGGGTACCTCGAACTTCTCGAACATGATCTCGGCCATCTTCACGCGGTTAGGCCTGGGGTTAAGCGGAGGCTCGGTGAGCACTACGGGGTGCTCCTTGGGGTTCACGCGTAGCTTCTTGTAGAACGTGTAGCTCCGTATGTGCTCCATAGCCTCCCGGTCCTCGATAATTCCGTGGCGCATCGGATACTTTAGCACGAGTAATCCGCGCATCTTGATGGCCTCGTCTCCTACATACACGGTCTTAGCTCCGCCTCCAGGGATGGCCTCCTCGTACTTTAGAGTACCTACGACCGTGGGGAATACTACGCGAGGCGACGTTTCTCCTCCATATCCGGCCTTAATGAAACCGGTACCGTTGTCGATAACTACGGTGGGGCCCCACTTCTCCTCAGACATAACCGCCTAATGCCCGGTGTTACATAAACATTATTCGTATGAGTTATCCGAGATGTAACGTTAGTTTTATCCTTTTTCTAATCAAAGCGCTCCTCTTTCATTGCATACAACACCGCTCTAGGAAGGACCTCGAATACCCCAAATTTTATCCCTATTAAAGCCGCCCGTACGCCCCGTCTTCCGAACCTCCTTTCTATTTCTCCAAAGTATTCCTCGACCGTTTTTATTACATCGGACGCTTTTAGCTCCCTGGTCTCTATTATCTCGTAATCCTTCGCTAGGACTTCGGGCTCCACATATTCCTTAAGTTCCTCCTCAGAGATCTCGGATAGCCTCCTCTTAGACTTCGCGTACCTTTCTACGTCCCCCATCCTTAGAGCCCGATGATCGAGTACGTATCCGTCCTCCACTTCGACTATGAGATACGTAAACGTCTCCGTCTCATACATGAACGCGATCGCGTCTATGAAACGAAGCCGAAAGAAGTTCATCTTCTTACGCTCAGGAACGAGCTCGTCCGCTCTTAGTAATAGCGATTTAACGTGCGGGGGTATGCGCTTAGCGAATATAGGGACATGATAAACGCGCCGTTTCATTAGAAACTCTAAAAACGTGTCATTTCTATTTTTGGTATGAGCGACGACATAAGCTTAAGGACCCGCATGTTGGTTCACTATTCGCTCATGTATGGCGATTATAAAGGGGCTTATGAAGCGTTATCGAAGGAGCCGACCGTGCAGAGGATCATACAGAACGATCCGGGAATTCACTATGCCCTCATGTACGGTGATTATAAGACGGCTACCTATAGCATATTAAGTAAAATCTCCCCATATTCGCCCAGCATATCCTATGCCGCGATGTACGATACTCCTAAGCTTGATGAGTTCGACCCGTTTAAGGACAAGAAAAAGAAGGACTATCGGCGGTGATTTTTTAAGGCGTTAGTCTGTCTACGGTCCTCGGGAAGAGCACGCACTCGCGCACCTCATCGATTCCGAAGAGTCCCATCATTAGTCTCTCGAGTCCTAATCCCCGACCAGCGTGAGGGGGCATTCCGTACCTAAACGCCTCGAGATAGTAGCGGAAGCTCTCGAGCGGCAAGCCTTTATCCTTTATGTTCTCCACGAGCTTCTCATAGCGATGTTCGCGCTGAGCCCCGGAGGCTAGCTCTACGCGGTATATGAGGTCAAACCCCTTAGTATATTTAGGGTCCTCATCGAGGCGCATGACATAGAAAGGCCTCGCGCTCCGCGGCCGCTTAGTGATGAAGAAAGGCTTGTTAATCTCGTTCCATAAGGCCCTTTCTTCATCTGCTCCGAAGTCTTCTCCCCGAGGTATCTCGAATCCTTTCTTCTTTAATATCTCCCGGGCCTCGTCGTAAGTTATTCTATCGAACTTTTCCGGAGGCTCGAACTTCTCGTTCAGAACCCTCCACACGCGCTCGTGATCCTCGAATATCTTCTCGGCCGCGTAGCGTATAGAATCCTCTAGAAGCTTCATCGCGTCCTCATCCGTGGCGAAGGCCATCTCGATATCGAGACCAAAATACTCGTTTAAGTGCTTCTTAGTATGATGCTTCTCGGCCCTCCGACACGGCCCCACTTCGAGGAAGCGCTCGATTCCCGTAGCCATCACCATCTGCTTATATAACTGGGGGCTCATCACTAGGTACGCCTCGCGGTCGAACCGTTTTACGGGGAACACCTCCGCTCCTCCTTCCGTAGCCGTGATCGTAACCTTCGGCGTATGTACCTCGATGAACCCTTGTGAATATAAGTACTCGCGCATGTAACGCGTCACTAATCCCTTAAGCACGAGGATCGCGCGATTACGAGGGTTCCTAAGATCTAGGACGCGCCGGTCTAGGCGTTTAGCTAATATCGTATGATCCACGTCCACGAAGGGATCGAACGGAGGAACCTCCGACTTAGAGAGCACCTCTATTTTCTCCGGTATCATCTCGTATCCTTTCTTAGCTATCTTCGAGGCCTTAACGATCCCCTCAGCGCAGATCACGTAACCGCGGTCGAGCTTCTCGGCTAGCTTTAGGAGTTCTGGGTCCTTTATCGTAAGCTGAACGTCGTCGAAGCTACCGTCCCGCACTACTACGAACGCGATCTTACGCTTATGCCTCACCCGCTGTACCCGGCCGCATATCCTCACGCGTTGTCCGTCCATATGAGGTCCTAAGCTAGCTATAGGTACGCGCATGAGGTGATGTAGCGGGGAGATTTAGTAGTAGTTTGTGGGCGGAAAACTATTTTCGTTAGAGTCTATATAACATTTGCTCATAACACATTGTATGCCGATAAAAGAACACATTAAGATTCACCAGAAGGAGCTCGGAGATAAGCGGACCGAGTACCTAGAGCTTGAGAAGGAGGCGAAAGAGCGCGGAAGGGATCTTCGGCCCTCGACGATCTTTAATAGGTCGTTATATTTCACGAACATCCAGACTAAGACTCCGAGGTTGGGCGCTTATTTACTATACGGACCGAAGTACTCGGGAAAGACGATGATGATACTAAAGATACGGGACATCATTTCCGATTTAGGTAGGGACGGAATTTACGTGAGCGCTAAGGAGGTCGGAGAAGTAGATCCGAGGGAGCTTCGGAGTTCGATCGTAGAGGTCTCTAAAGAGATGGGGTTAAGACACCCTATAGTATTCTTAGACGACTTCGCCGATTTAGATCCTAAAATCATAGATGAAATACTATTAGAATACGTAGGAATAGCCGAGGAGAACGACTTCTTAGTGATTATTACGGGTAGCTTCGCGAAGGACTTTAACCGGCTCTTAAAGAAGATAGAAAGCGTATATAGGTCGTTCAATACGGATAAGGAAAAGAAGGCGAAGGTCCTCATACAACTATCCCCGAAGGAGTTCCCCTCGTTCCTCGTATATAAGTATCCTAAAGAGGTGCGCGTGCTGATGGAGGAGCGCGGATCGAGGAGTAAGATCGGGAACGTGTATCATATGAAGTACTACATCTTTAAGTACATCGCTCTACGCAGCCTCTCCCCGTATCTTTCTTATGCCGAGATGTCGAGAGGGGAGTCGTACTTGAAGAAGCTCGTGGAAAACCTAACGAACGTAAGCAAACAGGATCTCTCTAAGTTCTTCCGCAACCAATATCTCCCTTACCCATCGCGGTACCCCTCCGTAATTAAATCGGAGTCGAACTTCGTGAATACCGTAAGCGTATTAGCCGAGGCTATAGGGAACGTTAACGAGGAGGTAAGAAGCGCGCTTGAGATCTTACGGAAGAACCTGTTCTCGCCTATAGAGATCGATCTTAACGACCCTATAATAAAGGAGGCCTTAAGTTACCAGCTGATCGTCCCGTTTAGATACTTTGAGCCCGGTAAGGACCCGTTTAAAGATCCCTCCGATAAGATCGTACCCGTAGTTCTAGATAAAGTGGTATATGAGGCTTTGAGGGAAGCTTTCGGAGACGCGCCTGTGAAACCGGACGACTTCTTGCTCTCTACGATTCTCCACGCGTTCGTCTTCAAGAGCGTGTTCGATACGATAGAGGTCCCTGTAAACATATACATAGGTAAATTCTACGGCCGCTACATCGTGGACGTGCCGCTCGACGTGGATCCATACATGATCGAGCTTATGTTATACGTACTCAACGACGATTTACCGATCACTCAGTATAGGACGGAGGGTAACGTTAAGGATAAGGTCGAGAAGTACAGTCCGCTATTTAAGGAGCTCGCCCTATTAGGGTTGAGGCACGCGACCACACCGATAGTCGTGGTGAAGGACTACTATTACGAATACGACTTCTTCCGCGTACACGTCGAACCTAACGATCAGGAGCTAGAAGAGTTTAGGTCGAAGCTTTACAGATACGTCACTTATGGTACGTTCCCGCAGAACCCAGAAACGCGGGACGTTGGGATCTTCCCAGCGTATGAGCTCTTCACGCTCTTCGTCGGTACCAGAAAAACTAACGTTAGGAGGGATAAAGGTAAGTCCTAAAGAGGTTTTAGAGCGTGTCCGCGGCCTTCGTGTGGGTGTTTTTGTTGTAGAAAAAGACGAGCCGTTACGCATACTTATACGCACGGTGTTATCGCAGAACACGAGCGACGTGCAGGCTAAGAAGGCTCGGGAGAGGATTAAGGACGTACCCGTAGAAGAGCTTCATAAGTTAGATGACCTCGAGGAGCGCATAAGACCGGCAGGCCTCGTAAAGCAGAAGGCTAGGACGATACGTGAGATCTCAAGGCGCGCCTCCGAAATACGTTCTCGGCTTAATTTGGAGCCCGAAGAGCTAAGGAGGCGCCTGATGAGTATTAAAGGAATAGGTCCTAAGACCGCGGATTTACTCCTCATATACTTGGGTCATAGGGCCTTCCCGATAGATACGCACATCAGGCGCATAGCCTCTAGGCTGGGTCGGGGTAAGGGGTATGAGGAGATAAGGAGGTTCGTAATGAGCGAGATAGAGTCCGTAGATGATCTCTTTGAGCTACATAAGGCGCTCATATCCTTGGGTAGATCCGTATGTAAACCGAGGCCCGAGTGCGAGAAGTGCCCGCTTAAGGACTTATGTCCTCGGAGGAATCGTCTTATCTCTAATGAGGGGAGGAATCCATGAAGGCTTACGCGCTTTTAATCGTTCTCTTCCTCTTGTTTCCATACACGACGCCCTCTATAAACGCTATACTAACGGCTAGCTCGGATAACGTGTACGTAGGAGATTCCATAACGCTCACGCTCAACGTGACGAACACCATGGACGAGGACGTCTATAACGTGACCGTATACCGGCAGATACCGAGTGGGTTCTCCTTAGTGAAGAACGAATCTCGGATACCATTTAAGGAGAGACTAAAGCCTAACGAGAGCGTAACGTTTACCGTGGAGATAAGAGCCGAGAGGGCTGGGGAGTTCTACATAGAACCCGCGATAGTGAAGTTCGTATACAAAAACGAGGAGTATGTCGCGTACTCTAATCGGGTGAAGATCACGGTGCTCGATCAAACTCAGAAGGCTATTGAGGAGAGTACCTCAACGGCCGTTAAATACGCGGCTATACTCGGAGGGCTTTCCGGTTTAGGCCTACTCATAGCGCTTATAGTGAGGCGTCCGAAGAAGCCCCGGTCTATATGATTTTTCTCGCTTTTATATCGACGACTACGTGATTAAGCGCTGGGGAGAAGCTTTTTACTATGCGCCGATCGTACTCGAGCACGTTTATGAACTTTCCCCACTCCTTGAGCCGACTCTCTATCTCTTCCTCCTCCCTTCCCTTACGCACTAAGCGATGAGCGTGTATGATCCCTCTATTTCTTAGCGCCTTAGCGGCCGCGTACATATGTTTCTCGTCTATCCCGAAGAACCCCATGAGTATGCGATCCGCCCGCGACTCAGGCGAGGAGATTCTAGAGTCCCCTAATATGGGTAAGAAGTTCTTAAGGCTGTTCTTCTCGATCGTCCTTCTTAAGAACGCGTACGTGTATCCACATATTTCTATTCCTATTACTTCCACGCGTCTATGCTTAGCTAGAGGCATCGAGAGATTACCCACGGCCGCGAACATATCTAAGATCCTCTCTCCGTCCTCCGCGACCTCTATCATGCGCTTGCGCTCGAAATGATTACCGGGTGAGAACGTAATGCGAGCCACGTCTAGGACGAAATACGTCGATAGCTCCTTATGGACCGTGACCGTCTTCGGCTCCCCAGCGAGTAATACGGAACGGACGCGTCTTTTAGTCCCAAAGGAGCCGATGCGTCCTATTACGGTCCTCACCTTTGGATTCTTTAGGATCCTCTCTAGCTCCTCCTTCGGGATTTTATGATCCGGACTAGGGACGTATACTATCGCTACGTGTCCTATGATCGCGTATCTCATTATAATTTCTAAGGAGTATAGGAGATGAAGCCTGCACTTCAGGTCGCTTTAGACCTATTAGACTTAGAGAAAGCGCTGGAGATAGCCGAAGCCTCTTATAAGGCGGCCGAACGTTTAGGGGCTACGGATAGGTTACGGCTAGAAGCAGGCACTCCTCTGGTGAAGGCTGAGGGCATGAGGGCTGTGAAGGAGTTACGTAAGCGCTTCCCCGAGAACGTAATCGTAGTAGATATGAAGACTATGGACACGGGACGTTTGGAGGCCGAGATGGCGATGCGCGCTGGAGGAGACGTGGTAGCCGTATTAGGCGTCGCACCCGACGCTACGATACGCGAAGCCGTGCTTGGAGCTCACGATTATGGAGGAAAGGTTATGGTAGACCTCATAGGAGTTAAGAAACCGATCGATAGGGCTAAAGAGGTGGCGTCTCTAGGCGTAGATATTATAGGCGTACACGTGGGAATAGACGAGCAAATGTTGGGTATGAGTCCCATCGACATATTGCGCGAGGTCGTGAAAATAAAGGACGAACACGACGTACTAGTGGCCGTAGCTGGAGGGTTAACCCCCGAAAGTATCCCGGACGTAGTCTCAGCGGGGGCGGATATAGTGATCGTAGGCTCTTATATAACCAAATCGCGCGACCCCGAGAAGGCTACTGAGGAGTGCTTTAGAGCGATGGAAGGAGTAAAGATAGAGACGAAGCGTAAGAGGTGGACGAAAGAGGAGATACGTAAGGTATTCGAGACGGTGTCTACTCCTAATATCGCGGACGCTATGAAGAGGCGCAACGTGATCGTAGGCCTCAAGAGCGTACGTCCCGGGCTCAGAGCGATAGGTCCCGCGTTTACCGTCCGTACGGCTCCCGGGGATCGGTATCGGCCCGTAAAGGCGATAGATATGGCTCCTGAGGGAAGCGTGATCGTGATAGATGCGGGTGACGCCCCGATCGCGTGCCGGGGAGAACTCGCTACGAGGTCCGCGAAGAATCGCGGAATCGCTGGCGTGGTTATATTCGGGGGGATTAGGGACGTCGAGGTGATACGCGAGTTAGAGTTTCCCGCGTTCGCTACGCACATAGTTCCTCACGCCGGTGAGCCGAAGGGATTCGGAGAGGTAAACGTGCCTCTGGAGGTACGTGGCGTGATCATAAATCCCGGGGATCGGGTCGTGGTGGACGATAACGGCATGATCGTAATCCCTCGCGAGAGGTTAGTAGAAATAGCTAATAGGGCGTTCGACGTGCGGGAAAAGGAGGAAGCTATAAGGCGCGAGATAGAGAAAGGTAAGACGCTAGGCGAAGTCATGAAAATGTACATCGAAGCTAAGGAATAAAGGAACTAAAATATGACCATCAGAGCCGATTTCACAAGCTCAAAAGCATATATTTTTCTCGCTACAAATCGAGTATGCGGTTAGACCAGAAGGTGCCGGAGCTATTCGATCAAAATAAGGGACTCGGACGGTCTAGACCTATCGTAGAGTTAGCGGGTGTGGAGGCCGCTATACTTCCTCCTACCTCCGAGCCCCGGTTCCTACAGATAAAGAACCGCCTAGAGGAAGCTCGCGTACTCGACGAGCAGCGCGATATACGCGTGATAGACACGCAGCCCGGATACTACGTGATCGCCTCCACTTACACCGTAGACGAGGACGGGGCCATAGCCCTACCTCCCGACGTGGAGCCCGAGAGCATCATAGACTATCTAAGGATCATCCACGACGCCCGCAACGTGTTCCGCGACATGGACGTGGACGCGTTCGTGAAGGGGGACGCTGAGAACAAGTACGTAAAGGTACTAGTTCAATACGTAAAGGCCGTGAAGGAGAAAGGAAACGGCGTACACGTACACCTAGACACGATCAACGTACACGCTTACGAGCTAAAGGACGAGGACCCGTATAAGGCAGGATACATGAAGATCGTAACCGATATTGCTACCGAGCTATATAAGCAGGCTTTAGAGGGGGAGATTAAGGCTAAACCCGTCACCAAGATCATCGAGTCCCCCGGAGCGCTAGCGTTAGCCGCCTACTTAGGAAAGGATGCTATTATGCACATCGTTCACTTCGGATACGGAAACGAGGACCCCGAGATCAAGAAGAAGCTCGAGGCCGAAAAGAACGCCTTCGATGCTTTATGAGTGTGTTTTTCGAACACTAATTTATGTATGTTTGAAAAAGGCTCGATAAATAACGATAAATGAGTAAAAAGGAAGCGAAGCCCGACTACTCTAACCTTTATCTATTTGCCCTAGGGATCCTCGTCATCTTAGGTCTCGACCTACTGTATCAAATATACCTGATGCACGTCTATGAGCTCACGTTCACGACCTTCGTGCTTACGATGTTCTCCAGAGCGTTCGGGGCTTTAGGACCTTTAGTAATTACGGGA
>JAMOTR010000013.1 GCA_027068385.1 Candidatus Heimdallarchaeota archaeon | reverse complement strand
TGAAGACCCGCGACGGTAGTGAGAGGGACATGAAGCTCGAAGAACTCATAGAAGAGATCAAGAGGAAGACTCAGGGATATCCCTATATTCCGAGACGTCGGCCCATGAGGCTCTCTATGAAGCCCGTATATGGAAAGAAATACCGACGTTTTTAACTATCAATGGCGAACTTACTCCCTCCGGAGGAGTTCGTTAAGATATACTTAGAGCGCGGACTTCTTCCCGAGAACATAGTAGTAAAACATTCGATAACCGGTGAGATACTTCCGGAAGCTCAGATCACTCCGTTATACAAGATACCCGCTGATGAACTAAGAGTGTATATAAAGGATGAATTCTATGACCCGTTCGTAATAAAGGAGATGCTCGGTCCTACTCGGGACGTACTCCGGGAAGAGGCGAAGAAGCGTCGCGTGTTCACACGGATCGCGCCGCTCTGTCGCGCCACGAAGCTATCTACGGGTATCATATGCGAGCGTGTCCCGTATCATTATATTCGGCTCATACACTCGAACGCGGACTTCGTGTTACGCGAGCGTGGATTGTACTCACCAATGCGTTTACGTGATGCGTTGCGGAGCCTTGTAGTGAGAAAGAACAAGCTCGTCCCTCTCGAGAAGTCCGTCTTACCTAACGCCTTATCGGTTCATATATTCTTAGTGGCTAAGGACGGGGCGGCCGTGTTCGTGAGGAGATCTCCGAGGCTTTCCATAGCGGCAAACACGTTAAGCGTGATAGAGGGATACGTAGAGGCCGATCGGGATAACACTGAGACAACGGGCGAGGAGCTAGCGTTCATAGAGCTAGAGGATGAGGCGGGGCTAAAGAAGGGGGAGGTAGATCTCGTGTACGTCGCGGGATATCGTTCCCTACGGACTTTGGGGAGACCTATGGCGATGTTCTTCGGGATATATTCGGGTAACTCGGAGGAGCTAGCTCGTAGGATAAAGGAAGTGTCCTCTTGGGAGCACGCGGGAATAGAAGTGATAAAGCTCTCGGAGTCCGCTAAGGACATCGACGACTTCTATGAGACGCTCGATCGTTCGGCTATAGAATCGTTATCTAAGCGCCCCGATCTATCGCCTACGCTTAAGATATACACGCATATATTAGGTTCGATAGCGCGATCTTTTTGTATCCGAAAGGAAGTTGAAAAACTTAGGAGATGAGCTCGACATGGTCGCGAGGCCTAAGAGAGAGATACGTTCTTACTTCCTAAAGGTGAAGTGCCCGAAGTGTGGGAACGAACAGATCATATATTCGCACGCCTCTATACCGGGGGGCGTGAGGTGTCTAGTGTGCGGAACGCTCTTAGCTAGGACTTCCGGAGGGAAGGTAATATTAGAGGACGGGGTGGAGGTGCTCGAGGTACTAGGAAAGATCGAGACGAAGCGCTGAGTTTTTCCCATCTTTATGGAAATTAGATTATGCCCGTATACGAGTTCGAGGGGAGAAGGCCCAAGATTCACCCGAACGCCTTCGTACATCCAGACGCTGTAATAATAGGGGACGTTACTATAGGAGCTTATTCGAGCGTCCGGCCCTCCGCAGTTTTACGTGGGGACATAAGGGAGATCGTAATAGGGGAAAGGACTAGCGTTCAGGATAACGTATCGATACATACCGAGCCCGAGTATCCAGTGTACATAGGGAATGAGGTAACTATAGGTCACAACGCGATGGTGCACGGAGCTATCGTAGAGGATCGCGCGGTGATAGGAATAGGGGCCGTCGTACTTGATGGAGCTAAGATAGGGGAGGGAGCCGTAGTGGCCGCCGGCGCTTTAGTGCCGCCCGGTAAGGAGGTTCCTCCCAATACTCTTGTAATGGGAATTCCCGCGAAGCCCGTACGTGAAGTGGACGAAACCCTCCGTGAGGCGTTCATGAGGGGAGTAAAGACTTACGTGGAATTCGTAGATAGATACAAGCGCGGGCTAAAAAGGATTCGATTTTTATAATACCACTTCATCCGTTAGCTCCATAAGCTCGTCCCGATCTAAGAACATCACACGTACGTCCATTTCCTCGTCCGTTAGACCTCCGTGCATACCTTTAAGCTTGGGTACGTTCTCCGAGAGCCGCATCATATGACCATCCTTAGCTACGATCACCCGGTCTCCCATCCTATATCTGAGCTCTCTTTCGTCCGTCTCCGATTCCCCTAAGAACTTACGGAACTCGTCCGCTTCGTATATCTCATAGTGTTCTTTCGGTAGCTTCTCCTCCAGGGCGTCCATCGCGGACTGGTCGTACACGTAGTATACTTTCCCCGCTACCCCTATATACGGGCGCAATTCGGGCATGTTTAGTCCGTCTATGACGATATCGTCCTGTCCGTGGTCCCCTAATATTACGAAGAGAGTATCCTTACGCATCCTCTCCGGAAGACTCATAGCTATGCTTCTCATCCGCATAGCCGCTAAGCGAGAGTCTAGCTGAGCCTGCCGAGAGTAAGGTCCGAAGTCGTGAGCGGTCGCATCGTAGGACCGATAATAGAGTTTCATCACGCCCTGTTCCGGAACGTCCCTAACGGAGGAAAGCATACCGTGTGTTGCCGTGGTGTATTCGGAGAAGAACGAACTTAAGCCGTATTTCATAAGCACGTCTACGGCCACTTTGAACGTACCCTCAAACTCGGGCGGTCTCTTGATCATGAACGCCTTCATATCTACGCCCACATAGTCTAGAGGTATCGAGGAGCGTGCCCCTAAGACTGATCCTTCAATCGTTCTAAGTAATCCCTTAACCCCTGTAGCTCTTATTACGCCTCCGATTATACCGTGCTCCGCGGGCTCCATTCCGTATACGAAGGATAATAAGGCCGTGGGTGTGAGCGAAGGCACGACCGTTTTTATATCGTATATGTCTCCTATTTTAGGCCGTCTAAAATATTCCATCTGCCGCTTTCCTAGCGCGTCTATGAGGAATATGATCGCGCGCTTATAGTCGCCCACGTATTTCGATACGACTTCCGGATCCGCCCTAGGATGCGATCCACCAGTTATCTCTATGAGCGTAGGCACTATTTGCCGGAACCTCATTAGGTGATTTAAGAAGTACATTAAAACTCCTTCACTATATACTCAGACGCCTTCAGAAGCTCGATGGGATGTACTTTCTTAGTAACATAAGCGTACTTCACGTTGTATGCCTTGCGTACGATACTCATTATCTCTTTAGGGAGCACGTCGTCGTAGTGTATTATCTCGGGCTTCGTAGCGTCATAATACCCGCGACTTATAATGTATAACAGGGCTATCGTAAGTAAGGAATCCGAAAGCTCCTCGATGATCTCCTTAAGATCTATGGGGGAGCATATAAGCCTAAACATCTTCCGTAACTCTTCGGAGGCGGAAATGCGAGATAAGCTTATCACGGTCTCCTCCGATAGATCTAACTCTATCCTCTCGCCCGATATTAGCTCACCATATTTCGTGGCTAGAAAGGCGCGTAATCTAGGGGACCCCGTCATACCCGGATAATATATACTTACGTCGAGACGGAGGCGCTTGATTGGGTCTATCGATAATATGTTCCTAAGGACGTTCATGGAATCTTCGGTGAATATCAATACGTCTAGGTCCGAAGCCCCGCGTATATAAGAGCCCTTCACGTACGATCCGAATATGTATATCGTGGCTTCAGATCCCTTTAGATTATCTACTAGTAGATCGTATTCATCCATATGATCCAAAACTGAAGTAGAGGTTTTCCCCGTTACGATCGTATAAGAAGCGGGCTTATGTTGAACAAGAAAATTAATTTTTCGGATAAGAACTCCGCATGAGCGTAAAGAAAAAGAAAAGCGTAACGCTAAGAGTAGCTCCGCTACCTTCTCGTGACGTTGGGAAGAAGATCGGCCGCCTAGACATGGAGATAATGGAAGAACTAGGCATCTCACCGGGCGACGTGATCATCATCGAGGGCTCTCGTGAAGCGGCCGTTAGGGCTATGCCCGCTTATCCTGAGGACCGCGGTAAGCGCATCATACGCATAGACGGGGAGACCCGTAGGAACGCTGGGGTGGGGATAGACGACTACGTGATCGTAAGACCCGCGGAGCCTAAGGACGCTAAGAAGATCGTGATCGCTCCCGTAGGATTTAGGCTCTCCGTGTATCCGAGCTTAGTAGAATACATCAAGAGGCAAATGATAGATAAGCCGTATATCGTAGGGGAGAGCTTCCGTGTATACCTAGGACAACCTCTAGAGTTCCAGGTGGTGGACGCTAAGCCTCGTGCCGAGGTGTTACGTGTTACTCCCGAAACCGAGCTCGAGGTTCGCGAGTCCCCTACCGAAGTGCGCCGCGTCCCTCGCGTAACTTACGACGACATCGGAGACTTAGAGGAGGCGAAGCAGCAGATACGCGAGATCGTAGAGCTTCCCTTGAAGTTCCCTCAACTCTTTAGACGCTTAGGCATCGAACCCCCGAAGGGAGTGCTCTTATACGGGCCGCCCGGTACCGGAAAGACTTTACTAGCTAAAGCCGTGGCGAACGAGGCGGACGCTTACTTCATCGCCATTAACGGTCCCGAGATCATGTCGAAGTATTACGGAGAGAGCGAACAGAGGCTCCGTGAGATATTCGAGGAGGCTAAACGCAACGCTCCCGCTATAATATTTATAGACGAAATCGACGCTATAGCTCCGAAGCGTTCCGAAGTTACCGGGGAAGTAGAGAAGCGTCTCGTGGCGCAGCTATTGAGCCTCATGGACGGGATACAGGAGCGCGGACAGGTGATAGTAATAGGAGCTACGAACAGGCCCGACGCGATAGATCCCGCTCTAAGACGTCCCGGACGTTTCGACCGTGAGATTGAAGTCCCCGTTCCGAACCGTGACGGGAGGAAGCAGATATTAGAGATACACACGCGCGGAATGCCTCTAGCGGACGACGTAGATCTAGATGAGCTAGCCGACCTCACCCACGGCTACACCGGAGCCGACCTAGCCGCTTTAGTACGCGAAGCCGCTATGGCCGCGATACGCGAGATACTACCGAAAATAGACCTAGAGAAGGGATACTTACCTCCCGAAGTGCTGGATCAGATACAAGTAAAGCGTAAGCACTTCCTAGAGGCTCTAAAGCGCGTAAAGCCTTCCGCGTTACGTGAGGTGTTCATAGAGGTACCGAAGGTGCGCCGGGAGGACATAGGAGGACTAAAGAAGGTAAAGGAGGAGCTGAGGCGCGCTGTAGAGCGGCCTCTGAAGTACCCCGAGCTCTTCGAATACATGAACGCTAAGCCTCCTAAGGGTATACTCCTATACGGGCCGCCCGGTACCGGAAAGACTTTACTAGCTAAAGCCGTGGCGACCGAATCCGGGGCTAACTTCATAGCCGTGCGTGGTCCCGAGGTCCTTTCCAAGCGGGTAGGAGAATCCGAGCGCATGATACGTGAAATCTTCCGTAAAGCCCGCATGGCTGCCCCTACCGTAATCTTCTTCGATGAGATAGACGCTATAGCCCCGAGGCGCGGAGCCGGAGTAGGAGACTCACGCGTGACTGAACGCATAGTCGCTCAGCTACTTACGGAGATGGATGGAATACAGCCTCTAGATAACGTGATCGTGATCGCGGCTACGAACAGGCCCGACATACTCGATCCCGCGCTATTGAGACCGGGGCGCTTCGATAGGATCATAGAGGTGCCGCTACCCGATAAGGAAGCTAGGAAAGAGATATTCCAGATACATACTCGTAACAAGCCTCTAGCCGATGACGTGGACTTCGATAAGCTCGCTGAGATTACCGAGGGATTCTCCGGAGCGGACATCGAGGCGGTATGTAAGGAAGCTACGTTACTCGCGATGGACGAGTTCCTAAAGCAGTACTACAAGCCCGGAATGAGCCGCGAAGAGATGAAGAAGCTCATCGATGAGAAGAAGCCGAAGATTCGCATGGAGCACTTCCTAAAGGCGATAGAAAAGATAAAGACCGAGCGCGAGAAGCTCAAGAAGCGCGAGGATAAGTTCGACGGCTTAGCTTACCTATGATTTTTATAGTAATCAGATAAGACGCTTGAGAGACGGGCTGAGCTAGTACTAGCGTTACGAGATCCCCTCTCGAGAGTATTATAACCGCTAAAGCGGATATCATGGCCGCAAGCTGCGCTATAGCTGGAGCCTTTAAGTTCTTTTTAGCGAGTAGTTTGATCCTCTCGTATCCCGATAAGCTCCTAAATATCCCATATGGTATGGGTACCCGCAGTAAGTATAAGTACGGTGAGTAATTCGGAAAGGCCCGCCCTATTAGTGATCTAAATATCCGAAGAGCTATAGAGGCTGCGGTTACGAGTAAGAGCGTGATCAAGAACTCGCGCGAGATCGATTTTCCGCTCGATAGTTCTTGTATTCCATAACGATCTAGAGCGTTTACGGGTAGCGTAACTATGGAACACATCTGCCGTACTAGGAAGTATACCCCGAGCGCCTCGTATCCGTAAAGTACCCCTATCACGACCTTATCTAAGTATATCGCTAGGGACGTTAAGGCGCGATTTAAGAACGATAAGAGGACGTCCGAGAGTCCTTTTGGTATCCCTATCTTAGCGTACCTAAATACCTCTACGGAGGGAAGGAACGTGAAGCTTAGCGCTAGTATGGCGGCCTCCGGGCCGAAGAAATAGAAGGTTATGGGGACTATTATGGGCTGCGGGATGCGTCTAAACGCTACGATCTTAAGGTACGTGCGATACCTCCTCAAAGCTAGTAACCTTGAGGTCTGAAGCACGTAAGCGCCTGAGAGTACGGATAATAAGCCGGCTAGAGGTGTTATTAAGGAGAGAACTATCGACGCGGCAAGCAGGGAGAGGGAGGCGAATCCGATAAGCTTAGAAACGTCCTCACCGCGCGGCACGTAAATGCGTATTAACACATCTATACCGAGTATCGCTAAGCTCGACGCCAAAAGGCCTAAGGAGAGAATCCGCGAGTATACTCCGAGGTCATAAGGGACGGATATCCTTAGGATTAAGAGCGTCGTTAGCGTTCCTCCCGCTACATCCAAAATCATCGCTGAAAATACCTGCGCGTATTCTTTCATAAGACCCTTACACGCGCGGATACTCTCATAAGTATTTTTGATGGACTCACGCCGCGGATCTTACGTTCTTGTAACACTTCGACGCGTGGGAACACTTGTGATATCTCGATTATAGGCCTCTTCGTGTCCCTTCTTTCTACTATACGATAGTAGTGTAGTAATCCGCGGTCCTTTATGCACACCGCAGCGTCCGGTAAGAAGTAGCGAGAGAACCTGGGGAGATCCATAATCACGTGATCCCCTTCATCCCTCAACGAATACACCACCTTAGAAGCGTCCCCGTATATCGGAATCACCTCACCCTTAAGCCTCTTAGCGTTTAACTTAACGTTCTCCAATAGATAGCGATACGCCTCCTTGTTCTTCTCTATCGCGTACACCTTAGCCCTCTTCTCAGCGGCTATGCGTATCGATAACGTACCCACGCCCGCGAACATGTCTATAACCACTTCACCGTCGTTCACGAACGAGCATACGAGCGACCTCTCGTGTTCTAAAGCCGGGTTAAAGTATGCTTTTGTAGGATCCACTAAGAACCTAAGACCGTGCTCCACGTGTATAGTCTCAGTTATGGGCTCACCGGAGATGATCTCGTATTTACCGACGCGATACTCTCCGGAGAGCTCGCCCACTTTTAAGAGGACCGTCCTCACGTTCTTGTGTCTCCTAAGTATCTCCTTAGCGTCGCGTTCCGGGTCCTCAGAGACGTTTAGGATAGCTATATGTCCGATAATATAATACCTCAAAAACTCACACCCCTCTAAAGGAAGCGCGCACGTTTACATCCTGCGGCCGACGACGCCTAAAGGCGAGTTTAGCGAACTTCGAGAGGCCGCTCATGGATCCTTTAACGATCACAAGGCGCTTGTGTATTCTAAGCTCCCGGTGGTCCCGAGTAGCGGTACCGTTACCCACGGGAGACTTTCTCGTAGGAATAACTAGCCTCTCCGTGGGCAAGAAGACGACGGATATATCTAGCTTCGTCTTTTTAGCCTCCTCTTTTATGATGTTTAGGGCGGTCTCTAAACTACGGACGTTCGTACTCGACACCTTGATCCTTATCTCGACCATTACGGATCCTAAGGGGGTATCGTAAAAATCTCGATCCTCTATCCCAAGGAGCTTCTTAGCTTTCTCGCTCATTCTTTCGGGACTCCGCGGAGGGTCGAACACGAGCTCTATATCCACGTCATCCACTTCCTCTAAGTCCATTATCGCGGAGCGCACGTTTCCGACTATGTAAAACGCGAACGGGCAAAACGGGCTCGTGAGCGTCATCTTGATGTACGCTTTACGGGCCTGAGGGTCGTACTTTACGTCGTATATGAGCCCTAAATCCACCACGCTAATCTTCGTTTCCGGGTCGCTTACGGACTCTAAGGCCTTCCATATCTTTTTCTCGACTTCCTCTTTGGACATTAAGATCCCGCGGGCGAGGCTCAATTTCTTTTCCTTTGTAATCGTTCCTTACGTGCCGTCTATACGAAACTTCGCGGTTCGAAAATATACCACTATGCGTTATAGGAAGTGGGACGTTCCATAGGGTTCAAAGAGGCGTTCGCTATAGGCGTAGGAGGGATGATCGGAGGGGGTATATTCGCGGTGTTAGGCTTATCGTTACAACTTGCCGGCATGGCCGCGCCGGTAGCTTTCTTCCTCTCCGGCCTCGTAGCCTTGCTGACGTCTTATAGCTATGCGAAGCTCACGAGGCGCTATCCGTCGGCCGGCGGTACCGTAGAGTTCATCGTTAAGGCATACGGCACGGGAGTTCTATCTGGGGGCTTGAACGTGCTGCTCCTATTTTCTTATACCGTGATGATCGCGTTATACGCTTACGCCTTCGGCGCTTACGCGGCGGCCACGATAAACGAGTCTTTAAGGCCCCTCTTCTCCGCCTTCGTAATATCCGCGTTCGTCCTCGTCAACGCTTTGGGAGCGTACGTCTCCGGGCGCGTAGAGGACGCATTAGTGTTCTTCAAGCTAGCCGTTCTCATATTAGTCGCGGGGGCGGGGTTAAGCTTCGTACGTCGGGATAAGTTCTCCCCGGCTAACCGGCCTTCGTTTACCTCCATCGTTGCTGGAGGTATGATCATATTCGTGGCGTATGAAGGGTTCGAGCTCATATCGAACGCGGCGGCGGACGTGGAGGACTTGGACGACCTGCCGAAGGCGTTCTACGCGAGCGTGTTGGTGGTAACCGCGATATACGTGCTTATCGCCATCGTGACCGCGGGAACGTTGAGCGTGGAGGAAATAATAAGGGCTAGAGATTACGCTCTAGCCGAGGCCGCGAGGCCATCGTTAGGGAACCTAGGTTTCTATCTCGTGATAGCCGGAGCCTTAGCTTCCACGGCATCGGCCATTAACGCTACGCTCTACGGAGTGACGGGAATCTCTTACGTCGTAGCAAAATACGGAGCGCTTCCCGAATCGTTCGAGAGGCCCGTGTGGAGGCACGCCACCGAGGGGCTCGTGTTCGTGGCTCTCATATCCTTCTTCCTAGCCCTGTTTGCCCCCTTAGAGATAATATCGTCAGCGGGTTCGGCGGGGTTCCTCTTGGTCTTCACGGCCGTAAACGTGGCCGCGTATAAGCTTAGAGATAAGATTAAGGCTCATCCCCTGATTCCCTTAATAGCCTCCTTATCCACTTCCGTCTCCCTACTCATCCTCGTTTATAGGGTAGCCGCGACGTACCCAAAGGCTCTAATAGTATACGCGGCCTTCCCTATAGCCTTCCTCTTAGAACGGGCTTACAGAAGAAAAACGGGGCGCTCGCTCTCCGAGTTCGTAGACCTTAGGCTCAAGAGGCGCGAGGAGTACATAAGGAGGCGGAAGGAGCGGTTCCCCAAGCTTCGCGAGGCGATAAAGGATGAGCTCCCGGACGCTGAGGTGATCGTAATAGGAAGCGTCGCTAGGGGTGACTTAAACTCGGCACACGACGTGGACGTATTAATAATATCTAAGGAGCTCCCCGAGAACAGGAGGGAGTTTGAGAGACGCGTGAAAAAGAGGGCGGGCCTCGAGGACGCGCCTATAGACTTTCACTATCGTCGAGCGTTTTTGAACTCCTCCTCTATGATCTCCCTTATATTAATCACGTCGCCTCCCGAGTATATGGAGTATGAGAACATGTAGACGCCACGATTTAGCGCTTTAGCGATCCTTATTAGAGAATCGTGGTCGAGGCCGGAGCATATTACTGGGTAAGTATGCGGGAGAATCCTCATGTTCTTAATTTCCTTCACGTCGGTGCCCACGTGAACGAAGTTCGCCCCGGCTATGCTCTGTAGATAAGCGAGTATCCTATAAGGGACGTTCATGAACTGGTGACCCGCCCTATGGGACCGCACGAAGAACCTCTTAGAGGCCCTATTGATTGCATCTAGGCCCAAGCTTAAGAAGGTAATTAACACCGCCTCGGCCCCGTGTTCCTTTAGTTCATCT
>JAMOTR010000012.1 GCA_027068385.1 Candidatus Heimdallarchaeota archaeon | reverse complement strand
CGGCCCCTGCCCCGATCTGAGAGATCTAAGCGCGCTCCTATATAAGGTTTCTTTTCTTGTTCGGAATACTCCTTATGGTACACTTCGACTATTTTTCACAAGACTTCGTTCCGTTTCTACGGTGAATCTTCTTTTTAATAAGGAACTTTACTCTCTTCGAGATTAGCCGAGTACGACTCGTTAAAAAATCGCCTCTTAATGATCTTCACGTCGAGAGCCACCACGCGGTCGGGGAACACCTTTACGGGGTTTAGGTCGAGCTCTAGTATATCCTCCTTTACGAGCATCTCGCTCACGTTCGCGATCATCTTCTTCAGCGCCTCGATATCTCCTTTGATGCCGCGGAAGCCCTTAAGTACCTTATAACCTATGGTCTCCTTCATCATCCTCTCGGCCTCTTTTTCATCGATCGGGGCTAGACGGAAGGATACGTCCTTAAATAGTTCCACGAATATTCCTCCTACGCCTCCGAACATGATCACGTGCTTGAACGTCTCGTCGTACTTTCCGCCTATAATCACCTCATATCCTCCGGGTATCATTTCCTCCACGAGTATACCCACGATCTTCGCGTCCGGCTTGTTTTTCTTCACGTTCTCCATGATCTCTTCGAAGGCCTTCTTGAGCTCCTCAGGAGAGCTTATTCCGACCTTCACGCCTCCGACGTCGGTCTTGTGTAGGATATCGGGAGATACTATCTTTAGTACTACCGGATATCCTATCTCCTCCGCGATCTTTAAGGCCTCATCCACGTTCTTAGCTAACCCACCGCGAGGTACGGGTATACCATACTTCTTAGCTAGCTCCTTAGCTTCGACCTCGGTTAGAACGGTAGGCATAAGAAACGATCGTTCGAGTCGATTAAAGTATGGCGTACTAAAACGAGAGTATTTCTAGGATAAAATTCGACGGACGACGCTCCCTTCGGGATAACATCCCTTCACTATGCTCCCCGGATATATTATCGAGGAGGATCCGACGATCGTGCCGGGCATGAACGAGACGTTTATTCCGACGCGAACGTCGCGACCTAGGATGACTCCCAAGCGGGTACGCTTCGTATTTATGCTTCTATTACAGCCCCTCACCACGATCTCCCCCCTATCTAGCCTCACGTTTGCCGTTACTGTTCCGGCTCCTATGCGACATCCGTAATCTATTACGGAGTCTCCTATGAAGCCGGAATGAGTGTGAACGTCGTTCTCTATCACGCTACGCGCCACCTCCATATGAGCCCCTACGATAGAGGACTCACCTATGGAGCTATCGCGTACTACGGAGTGGTTGCCCACGATCGTTCCCGGACCTATGAACGAGCCCTTTATCACCGCGTATTCGTATATCTTAGCCCCAGGCATCACGATAGAGTTCTCTATGTACGCTCCGTGTGATATCTCGGCTTCCGTGGATATCAGCGATCCGTTCCTTCTCTCAAATCCTTCGACCCTAGAGTAATACGACATCCGCCTCTCCTTAAGGAACTGTAACCGATCGAGGACGTGCCGCGGATACTTTAAGCTGGGGAGCTCAGCTACGATATAAGGTATTCCTCTACGCCTCGCCAGATCGTCGAGGAGAAACTCTAACACAGCCTCTCCTACCCGATCGTACAAGGCCTCTCCCTCGTTCACGACGAGGTCCACGAATTCACTCCTAAACGCGTAAATAGCCGATATCTTATGACCGAAGGATACGCTCTTCTTCTCTAGTACGCGGACTACGCGATCGCCCTCTATAAGTGCGTTTCCGTACTGTTGTGATCCTTTCTTTGGGGCGACTACTAAGGCTACCGGGCTATCCTTTAGGTTCGATAATAGACTCGATAAGAGCTCGGAAACTCCTAGATGATAGGGGGCTAGCATGAGTACCTTATCGTATCCCTTAACCTCGTCGTACGCCACCTTAAGTACGCTCCGGCTCCCCCTAATGAGCTCCTTCTTATGCTCCACGAGCGTGACCTTGATGTCCTTTACGCATGCGTCCACGATGTCGCGTTGTCCTTCCCTGTATACTACGACGATCTTCCTAACGCCTAAGTTATAAAGACCCTCTATCGTCCGCCTTAGGAGGGATTTTCCACCGATCTCGATTAACGACTTGTGTCTCCGATTGAGGGGCCGAAACCTCGTCGAGTATCCGGAGGCCATCAACACAGCGGCTACATCCTGCACATTATAGAAGGAAGGTATACGAGTTATACCTCACGCTCAAAATAATAACTTCATGGACGAAAGAAGGACATGTCCCTAGAGATAGCGTTTAGGCCATTTGATAATCCGGAGGAGGCTCTTAAGGCGGACGAAAGGGTAATCGAATTAGCCGCGGAGTATTCTAAAGATCCTAATAAGTTTAACAAGGTACTAGCTATCCTCGAAGAATCTCATTACATTCGCGGGATGTACGAGCGGGAGAGGGAGAACAACGCCTTGAAGTTCGATAATAAGGTGATGGGGGCTTATAGCAAGATATACCGCGCGGTAACCGACCTCATCACCGTGATCGAATCGGAGGAGTTTAGGGGTAAGAGCATAGATCGGGAGACCGCGTATAATGTGGTAAGAGAAGTCCGGAATTTTGACCCTAAGACCCGGTTAATGACCGGTATGAACCAATTTATAAGGTTATACAAGACGGCTAGGGGAGTAAAGAGGCTCGTATACATCTATCGGGCCGCGCGGGCCTCCTTCCGGTTGGGCAGGGTAGACTTCGCGATAGATATGCTCGATAAGGTGGTCTTTAACATAAACCACCCGGCCGCTTATGTCTTAGGCGAGCTACTAGCGTTCTTTTACCGCTATAAGGGGGACAAAGAAAGCGAACTTAAGGTACTCGAGAGGACCCTAGAAATACTTCCTCTAAGGACCCGGATACGGCATCGTCTCGCCTTCTTATACGGCCTAAAGAACATGGAGGCTCACGTAAAGCGCGCTAGGGTACTATATAAGGCGGGTTATGGAGTACCGTTAGCCGCTTATTCGGCGATAGAGGCTATATATGTATCGAAGACGCGGAAGTTCTTCCCTAATACGGATCGCGCTAAGTATTATCTCGCGCTTACCGCGCTAATATCTCATCCCGAGGAGCTCTAAGAGCTTTAGAAGAATTTTTATTCTCGAAAGAACGAATGTTTGTAGGCGAGCCCCGGTGGTGTAGCCAGGTAGCACGCGGGGCTGTCACCCCCGAGACCCGGGTTCAAATCCCGGCCGGGGCGCCACCCAAAAACTTCTCTCATATAATTAAACATGAGGCTTGTACTACGCGGAGCGAAACTCTTGGACAAAGGGGTCTTCTATAGATCGGACGTGGTGATCGAGGACGATAAGATCGTGGGGGTTACCCGTAGGTATACGGGCCCTTTTGATGAGGAGCTAAGGCTCGACAATAAGATCTTGATACCAGGGATGTTCGATCCCTTCGTAGAGATCGAGGAAACTTACGATCTGGAGGAACTTCCGAAGTCCGGAATCACGAACGCACTAATATACGTACCGGGGACGAGGGACGAGTTCTTAAAGATTTCGAGGGAGATACTCAGTCGCTCTTTAATAGACTTAGGCTTTCGGTCTTCTGATCCGTTCTTAGCCCCATGGGAGGTGTTCGGTTATATAATAGAGAGCGAGGAAAGCGCGAGAAAACTACGGTACGCATACGGACCTTCATACGTCGCTATAAGAGGATCCCTAAAGGGAGAACGCGAACTAATAGAGATCGCCCTGAGGTACCATCATAAGCCGTTCTTAGTAAGGCCTAGGAGGTTCTTCGGTAAGAGGGCGTGTCTAGTCCTTTCGATAGAGGACGCGATATCCGGGAGGCCTTCGTCTATGGAACGCGTGAGGGGTATATTTAGAAGGCGGCACAGAGGGTACGCTATAACGTTCGGCCGTTATAAGAACGTATCGGCGCCGCTGATCTTCACGCTAATACTTAAGGGCCTTACGTCCCGGAGGTTCTTCGATCGCTTAACCACGTCGTTAAGGCTATTAGGATTTCATTCGGGGATCTCTCCGGGCTCCAGGGCAAACCTCGTGGCGCTAACTAGGGAGACGCGGGAATCTCATGGGATGAAAATGTTGTTCAGGACGTACGCTACGATCGTCGGAGGGGAAATAGTATATCTAGACGAGGAGATCGTATCGAAACCGAGGGTTTCAATCATAAAAGCCCGGAGGCCTTCCGGCTATGCTTAGAAGACCTAGGTTTTACGTGCGTAAGATACCTCTAGGGGACCCTACGACGGGAATCAAAGGGCTCTTATTGATCGTGTATGATGAGGATCTGAGGGACAACGCGATCATCACGCCCGCGGGTGAGATCATAACGATGCCCATGAGAGGGAGAAAAACCACTGAGGAAGAGCTACGCGAGCTCTTAAGGGAAGCTATGGGGGCAACGCTCATAGGCGAACACGCTGTGGGGATCGCGATTCAAGAGGGGCTCGTGTTACCGGACGCTGTGGTTTATCTACAGGACGAATCGGGGCGTCGTATACCATATGCCGTCTTCATTAGAGTCCGAATCCCGAGCGGTATGAGATGTAGATACCGGTACCTCTTATACACCTTCACTAAAGCGCGTCTGTACATTTTTTCGTCTATGGAGTTCACGAGCGAAAACGCCCGAGGGGCCACGCGTATGTATCCTAACGCTTTTATTAGGTCCGCTACGTCGCCTTGAAGTAACCTTTTGATACCATCCTTAATCGTAATCTGCTCTTCGTTTTCCGACTTAGCGAGCTCTTGTAGGGAGAGATCTATTACGTCTAGAACTATCCGTCTCAAAATACGCGGCTTCGCGTAGAGGATAAAGAACGGGAGGAACCATATCACGTAAAACAGAATCAAAAATATTACGTCGTTCATAGGCACGACCTAGAGCTATTAACGCTTCACGCAGTATGTAAGCGACTGTGATTGCCGTGGTAGACGTAGCGCTACTCGGTATAGCCTCGACCACGTCGATCACGCGCAGGTCGCCGTACGTAGAAGCTAGAGAGAGGACGCGTAGTAAGTCGTACAAAGACCGACCTAGAGGCTCGGGGTTACCCACTTCGGGGGCTATAGATGGGTCTAGCACATCCACGTCTATCGATAAGTAATTGATTTTCCCTATTACCGATATGTGGCGACTAAGCCGCTGAGTGGGTAGTCCTTCGAAAGCCGTGTGGTATATCACCCCGTATTCTTCGAGCTCATCCAAATGGTGAGGCGGATAAGAGCGTATCCCCATGATCGCGGCCTTTCCCTTGATCATCTCTACCACGCGCCTGAGCGTACACGCGTGGGAATAAGGAGTACCGAACGTCTCATAGAAGTCCGTATGGGCGTCCAGCTGCAGGTAATTCTCTACTAAGTTCTTCTCCACGAACCGCGAAAGTACCATGGGGGTGATCGAATGATCGCCTCCTATCACTAAGAGCCTCTCCGGCTTTAGCTCATCGAGCACCTCATGTACGACGCTCTTAGCCTTCTCCCGATCACCGAAGGGAACGTCTACGTTTCCCCGGTCGCTATAGTTAACGTCGCGTACGTCGCGGTGGGAGAAACTAGACCGCTCCTCTAAAGAATCGGAAGCTATACGTACGTAATGTACCGCGAATCTAGATCCAGAACCATAACTCTGGGAGCTGTCGTACGGTATTCCTAATACTATTATGTTCGCATCCTCCATGAGCTTGCCGCGGAATAGGGGAAACGTCGGAACAACGTTCATACAACCACCATATTCATGATCGATACTAGTTTCTCTACCTCCCGCTCCAAAGCTTTGAGGCCGCTATAGAGGCGTTCCGGAGACGGTTTTATGGGTACGTTCTTAAACCCGATGATCTCGGGCATCCTCTCGTGTAACGTGAAGTAAGCCTCAAACGGGTCCTCTATGTATCTAATGTATTCGTAGAACGGATGTTCGCTCAGCTCTTCTAGAGCGTCCTTCCGAGTCTCAGCCTCCACCACGCGCCTTACCAGATCTACAGATGCGTATGGATCCACCTCAGCGATCTTCTCGACCTCCGGTGCGATCTCTTTCGAGTTCCGGGCACGTATTATAAGCATCAGAGTCTTGAGTCCTAGCTCGCGTTCTATCATGCGCTTCACATTACGGCTCATCTTCGCTGAGAGCACGTCTTTCCGATACACTACGAACATCTCATATATAGTCTTCTCGCGGTACTTCTTAGGGATGTACTCCCGCACCTCCTCGATCGTCGTGGCCTTTAAGGCTTCGGGCTTTAAGAACCCGACGGCCATACACCGACGCCTCTCTTCCGGCGGTATCCCGCGTTCTATCGCTCCTATTAGAGCCCTAGTCCGCCTTATCGCGTGCCGCTCTAAGATATATTCCACGATGAGCTTATATTCGCCGTAGGATATGGAGTACATCTCCTCTAGTATCGAGTAGTATCCCTCCCAAAGCCTCTTCTCAGCCTCTTCTAAGCTCCTAGCTCCCGATAAGTGTCTATATAACTTCGAGACCGTAACCGTAGCTATTATTTCTTCTAAGTTCCTAGCCCCTCTTAACGCGGGCCGGAGGTTCTCGGGTAGCCTCTGTCCCAGGTAATATCCGATGACTACGTTCGGGAACACACCTTTTAACATAAAGAGGTACTTCTTTCTCGGTTTATTTCCGTCTCTTCATGGGCCGCGTTCTGGTGGTAACTCCTGTAGATTCCTCCGGAGCCTCGGGCTTAACGGCCGCTACTGAAGCTATAAGAGCTGTGGGTGCGGATCCTTATCCGGTACCTTCGGCATTCACGATACAGGGTATCGTAAATACGGACGTAAAGAGCTTCGGAGTGCCGAAGGAGTACATAATAGAGGCTATAAGGAAGAACGAACCTTACGACGCGGCGTTCTTAGCGGTCTCCCCGGTCGTTCCGGAGGAGGTCGGAACAAAATGCGTCGTGGATCCCGTGTTTAAGACTTCTTATGGGGCTAAGCTATTCGACTTAGAGGGAGTTAAGAGGCTCATTAAGGGGGCGTACGTGATCACTCCGAATTACGAGGAGGCCGTGGTGATAACGGGATCTAAGGACGTGGAGTCGATCTTAGAGGAGCTCTCCGAATATTCCGAGCGGGTCATAGTGAAGAACGTGAACGGATACGACTACGTTAGGACTCCTCACGGAAGAATAGTTAGAATAAGCCCGAAGACACCGGCTGTGGGATATCGCGACTTACGCGGGACGGGGACGTTTTACGCCTCTACTATAGCCGGTCTTATCTCGAACGGGTACAACCCTGTGGATGCCGCTAGGATCGCTAAGAGGCTAGTAGAGATGTCTTCCGCTTTAAGCGTTTATACCGGATCGAGGAAGACGGATACGCTCATCTATCTAAGATCGGAGAAGATAAAGAAGGAGACGCGCGAGCGTTTGATAGAGGGCATCAAGAACGTAATACGTCTCGAAAAGTTGCCCGCGTTAATGCCTGAGGTGGGATCGAACTTCGGCTTCGCCTTACCTCGGGCTAGCGATAAGAATGAGGTATACGGAATCACGGGAAGGATCGTGCGCGTGAAGAAGCCTCCTGGAGTCGTGGTAGCCGGGGAGGTAAAACTAGGCGGATCCTCTCATATAGCACGCGCGATCGTCGCGATGATGAGGCATTATCCGGAAATTAGATCGTGTATGAACATAAGGTACGATCCGCGTATTATAGAGGCCATCGAAGGGGAGTTCTTGGTGAGTTATTACGATAGGCGCGAGGAGCCCGAGGAAGTTAAGAGGGTGGACGGAAGGACTACACAGCGGGGTATCGATCAGGCGGTAAGAAGGGGGATAGAGAAGTACGGGAAGAGGCCTCTAGACGTAGTTTATCATACAGGGGATCGGGGTAAGGAGCCCATGATACTCGTATTCGGTAGGGATCCTAACGATGTATACGAGAAGATCAGGAGGATCCTAGAAATACTAGAGGATAAAAACCGGTTCCTCGATCGGTTCCGCGCTCTTTCGCGAGTTTATATTCTAACGAGTGCTTTTTAAGCTCCTCTAGATACTCGGGATGCTCCTTTACGATGCGCGTCATGATGGATAGATAACGCGCTAATCTAATCGCGTCGGGATGTATCTCTACGAGCTCCTTTCCATCTACCACTACATAGTGTTTTCTCTCCTCTACGATCTTCTCACCGAGAATATAGAACGCCTCGTTCACGGCCGCATGGAGGGTAAAACAATGGGGGGAGCCGTCTACGGTCACTACGGTGATACTCCTCGGCTTAGAGGAACGTATGACGCTCGCGATCTTCCCATATACAGCGGGGTTCTCCTGTTCTGGGCACATGAACACGACCACCTTGTTCTTCGATATCTCCCTAAATATCTCGGGGGCTACGATGGGGAGACACTTAGAAGCTATGAGTATATCCGCTCCGCGATATATTGGGGCCTTAACCCGCGTGGACCGAAGATCGGCCATGAAGTTCGAGCTACTAACGCCTTTAATCTCGCGTCCCATAAGGAGTGATTAATGATGAGGGAGGTGATCCCTGAGGCGTCGATGATGAGGGGACGTAACGCTGATCGCTTTACGATTAACGAGGCTACGTAGAAACCTTCCGTATCGTTTAGCCGCGGATATATTCTAGCGGTCCTTGAGATCCTTTCGTCGAGCTCTAATCCCTTCCGACGCGTGATTCCCGGCTCGTACTTAAGACCGGGCACGTCTATGCTCTCCACTTCTACGTTATCGAACTCTTTTAGTATTCTATCTACTACCATCTCGTTCTCCTCCACCGTGAGCGTACATGTAGAATATACCACGCGCCCGCCCGGCTTCGCCGCGAATATGGCGGTGCGGAGGAGCTCGTATTGAAGCTTAGAGATCCTTAGCGTGAACTCCATATTCCGTTTCTCCAAATTCACGGGGAAGCGCCTAGAGGTCCCTAAAGCGGAGCACGGGGCGTCAACGAGCACCTTATCGAACTTCCTCCTTAGGCTCTTAGGCAAACGTCTCCCGTCGAAGCGTGTGACGATCACGGAATAAGAGGACGTCCTCTGCACGTTCGAACCGAGCATACGAAGTCTTGAACGATTCACGTCGTTCGCTACGATCAAACCCTCGTTCTCGATCATGTCTGCCATCTGAGTAGTCTTACTCCCCGGGGCCGCACATAGGTCTAGGATCTTATCTCCCTTCTGAGGCTTGAGAACTACGGGAGGGATCATTGAGGCCGCCTCCTGGAAGTATAGGTATCCGAGCGCGTATTCTATGGAGTTTCCTAACTCATCCGCGTCCCCTCTTATTATCCAGAACCCTCTATCGTACCGAGGTATCCTCTGTAACTCGTACCCGGCCGATTCGAGGCGCTCTAATATGTTTCCGGGAGCCTTCCGAGTTATCCTTATAGTCGGTCTCAAAGGCTTCGACATCCGCTCCCGGAACTTCTCGTCGGCTAATTGCTTAAAATACTCTTTAAACCCCATACTCGTCGTAATACAAGGTATTATAGATGATCCTAAGCCGTCCGGGTAACCTAAGCATAATGAGTTCTTTTTCAAACTCTTCTAGCGTTTTCTCGGTAATCTTAATCGGGAGCGTTCTCCCGGTTTTACGAGCTTCCTTAATAGCCTCGAAGATCCGCCTCTTGTAGTTCTTTAATACGTCCCTATGATGGTCCGCGCTTATGTTAAACGCCCTACAGGAGAATATAGAGATAATGTTCGACTGCGGGATACAACGGGAGATGTTATTACATGAGATGCACGGCATACGAAGGTATAACTCAATCTTCCTCTCGTCGAACCCTAAGTCCTTTAGTTCGTTAGCGAGCCTCTTAGAGATATCCGAGCCGAGTTCTTTCATACGCATGACTAGCTTATAAAGAGCAAGATACTCTTCGCGCCTCTTTTGTTCGGTCTTTCTAGCGGTCATAGATATGTTATCTCGGAAGGGAGGAGATAAAGAATTCGTGGTGCGCCGGCCGGGATTCGAACCCGGGTCAGCGGCTTGGGAGGCCGCCATCCTACCAGGCTAGACTACCGGCGCCCTAAGTTAAGAAGAAATGGTGAATTAAAACCTTCTTTCCGCGGTCTTGATGATTCCGGCTAATCCTAGACCCATAGTTACTACCGGTATGACCATCACTAGAGCGGGATTTATCACGAAGATCCTCGCGCCCGCGATCCTTCCTCCCATCAATCCTAAGCGCCTAAACATGAAGATAATAGAGATCAAGCGACCCCTAACCGAGGGATCCGTGATGGATATATCGAGGTCTAACAGAGCCGGCCGGAAGAACGCGGTAAACCCGGGAGAGAGTATTCCGAAGCCCACTATAGCGGATATCTTCGTAGGCCGCGCGACCACCAGGAAGGCTAAGGAGGAGTAAGATAGTAAGCCCAGGATAGCGCTCTTTATAGCCGTAAGATTAAGGCGAGAGATCGCGAAGAAGAACAAGGCCTCTACCCCTATCGAGATCATAGAGATCTTCCCCCATAGATCGTCTGATATTCCTATTACGTATTTAGCGTATAGAGGCGAGAACGTCCGCGAGATGGCGATCCCGAAGAAGACGAACGCTATGAGAAGAAGGTACGCGAGTAAGGACTTCGTGATCTTAAGTCTCGCTCCTTTACGAACTCTTGAGGTCTCACGCGACAGTAGTATGGCTATAGCGGATATCGTCGCGGAGAGAGTCCGAAGGGGCATAAAGTCCCTAAATATCTCGACGGCCTCGAAGCCGTTTAAGGCTTTAACGAAGATTAATAGCCCTAGTAACCCTCCTAGGTCGTTTATCGCTAACGAGTAAGCCCCGAAGTTCACGCGAGACTCGCTCGTTTCGC
>JAMOTR010000011.1 GCA_027068385.1 Candidatus Heimdallarchaeota archaeon | reverse complement strand
TACGCTATGAACGCGACGGAAATCCGTAGTAACATAGGAAACCCGGTGATCGTCGACGCCTCTACCTCCACCTCTTCTCGGGAAAGCGTGTCGTTCATCGCTAATGATACCTCTTATCTGGTCGTAGTTAGGCGGGTGAAGGGAGACGGCAACGTTACTATGATCTATAAGAAGATCGAAGACACGGAACCTCCGAAGATAGAGAAAATAAGCGCTTTCATGATATATAAGTACCTATCGTTAAGCGTGATCGTGAACGATAACTTCGGGGTTAGCTCGGTGTTACTAAAGGACCAGACCGGTAAATTATATAGGCTTAAACCAAAGAGTGATACCGAACGGTATTATAGCGGACTGATAACCGAGAGTGAGCTACACGGGACGATCATAGTGAAGGACGTGGGAGGAAACGTGGAGACCGCGGATGTGGAGGCTAACGGCATAACCGGCCTCATCATCGTAGCCGTGTTCACGATAGTTATGTTGGGGATAGCAATCCTACTAATTAAGAAGGCGGGCGAGTGATTTTTTCCTACCTCTTTTAGACTCTATAGATGTTCGAAAGAAGGTTAACTAGGTTCGAGAAGACGAAGATCATAGCCGCTAGGTATATGATGATCACTCGGGGAGCTCCCCCTTTGGTGGATCCTAAAGGAAAGGACGCGAAGGAAATAGCGTACGAGGAGCTAATGACGCGCAAGCTACCGCTCACCCTAATTAGGCTAGTGCAATCTAAGGACGGAATAAAGAAGGTACTCGTGAACCTCAGGGACATAGAGATATTAGACGAAGAACAACTCGGTGAGATACGATGTTCGAGGGGTTAAGAAAGGCGTTCTCAAACGTTATACAAACTATTTCTACGAAAGAGCTCAGCGAAGAGGAATTGGAGGAAATATTAGACGATCTAGAGCTAGAGCTCGTATCAAACGACGTCTCCGTCGAAGCGGCAGCGGAGATTCTAGACGAGGTACGCGAGAGGTTATCGAGGGAGCGCGTTCCGCGCATAGGACTAGATAAGTACTTAAAGAACCTCCTGAAGGAGATCCTATTAAAGAAATTAAAGGCCGGGCCGGACTTCATCGAGGTATCTAAGAGGAAGAAGCCGTTCGTGATCGTGTTCTTCGGGCCTAATGGATCAGGAAAGACGACGACTATCGCCAAAGTCGCGCACATGTTCCGCAAACACGGCATGAGGCCTCTAATAGCGGCCGCCGATACGTTCCGCGCTGGTGCTATAGAACAAATAGAGTACCGGACTCGCGTGCTTCCCGGTGTTCGTATAGTAAAACATACATACGGATCCTCACCAGCCGCGGTGTTATATGACGCGATCAAAGCGGCGGAAGCTAGAGGATACGACGTCGTCCTCGCTGATACTGCGGGAAGAATGCACACGGACGATAATCTTATGAGGGAACTTCAGAAGATCCTTAAGGTAGGGGCGGACTTAAAGGTTCTCGTAGTGGATGCGTTGACGGGACAGGATGGTGTGAGGATCGCAAAAACGTATAAGAAACTCACGAACGCGGACACGGCCATCGTAACGAAAGCCGACGCGGACGCTAAAGGGGGCGTGATCATATCACTAAACGTGGCCGGAATTCCGGTAAGCTACTTAGGTACGGGACAAAACCTCGACGATCTGAAGAGGTTCGACCCGAAAGAGTTCGTCGAAAGATTGTTTTTATGAAGAAAGAAATAATCCCGCTCCGGAGGACCTTCTATGCCGACGATTACCGTAGATCCTAAAAGACTCTTCGAATTAGTCGGCAGGCGCTTCGACGCGGAAGATCTTATGAACTTAGGGTTGGACGTCGAGGTGACCGAAGAGGGGCTACGGAAGATAGAATATAATCGGAATAGGCCCGATATGTCCGGAATTACCGGTATCGCTAGAGCCGTAAAGGGGTTTCTTGAGGTAGAGTTGGGTCTTCCTAAGTACGAGGTCGTGGATACTGTAATATGTACCTTAAACGGCCGCGTACGTGGTCGCGAATACATAGCGGCCGCGGTTGTGGAGTTCAACGACCCTATTAACGAGGCGATCATAGAGGAACTCATAGAGGCTCAAGAGCTTTTGTGTAGCACGTACGGAAGACGTCGTGAGTTAGTCGCGATAGGCTTACACGATTTCGATAAAATCAAGTGCCCGATAAAGTACGTCGAAGCCTCACCGGACACCACTATGGTACCGCTTAATCACACGGAAGAAAAGACTCTGAAGCGGATACTCGAGAACACGGAGCAGGGTCTTATGTATGGGAACATAGTAAAGGAAGCGAAAAGCTATCCGATACTCGTAGACGATGAAGGGAAAGTAATCGCGTTTCCTCCCGTTATAAACTCCGAAATTACTCGCCTAAAGCCGGGCGTGAAGAGGCTATTTATAGACGTAACGGGAACTCGCGACGATCTTGTTAGGCTATCCTTAGAAATTATGGTCGCAAACGCTCTAGAATACGGAGGTAAGGCTTATAGGATTAAGGCTAACGGAGAGCTGTTCCCGAAGCTTGACGTGAGGGAGGTCATCGTGGACCCTAACGAAGCCTCTAGGATATCGGGTATACCTATATCGCTGGACGAATTCGTGATGGGACTAAAGAGGAGCCGCCTAGGCCGGAACGGTTCGGCCGCTTTGGTTCCGAGCTATAGGGCGGACGTGATGGGGCCCATAGACGTTATAGAGAACGCCCTCATAGGTTACGGAATAAACAACATCGCAGCACACGCTGAGAGACCTCCGAGCGTGGACGTGGGAAGAAAGCATTCGTTCACGTCGTTCTCCGAATATATTAGGGAGATACTCGTAGGACTCGGGTTCGTCGAGATCATAAGCCCCACTCTCGTGAAGAGCGAACGGTACATAGATTACATGAACATGCCCGCGGGAGGATACGTGAAGCTAGCGAACCCTATAAGTAAGGAGCACGATATGGTGAGGGCACAACTCATACCAGTACTTCTTAAAGTACTTCGCGAGAACAGGAAGACGGAATATCCGCAGAAGATATTCGAGCTCGGAGAGGTTGTGAAGGTCGGAACGAAGCCCACGTTTAGGCGGTTCTTAGGCTTCGCTGTGGCCCACTCAAAGGCGAGCTTCTCTGAGATAAAAGGATACACCGAGGCGCTCATGAGGTTGTTAAACCTTGAGCCCGAGTACGAGTCCTTAGAGAAGCCCTATTATCTCCCGGGACGCGCGGCTAGGATAGTCGTAGACGGGGAGACCGTAGGGGAATTAGGAGAGATACATCCGAACGTGCTAAGGAAGTTCGAGATATTCATGCCCGTCGCGGTAGCCGAGGTAAACGTCTCTAAGCTCTATTCGTTAGTAATAGGTGATGGAGGAGGGGCTCAAGAAGATCAAGATCGGGTATAAACTCCGGTTTAATTTTCTTGATAAGGGCGGCTTAGGTCCCACCGGATATAATATCTTATACTTTCTTATTAGGGGCCATCCGCTCACTCACGTCGCTAAGAAGCTAGATCTTTCCTATCGTTTCGTACGGGGTTATCTAGATAAAATAGAGAGGAGGTGCGGCGTGAATATCGTACAAAGGGTCCGCGGAGCGTCCGGAGGGACTAAAATACGCCCATGCGGATCCACCTTATACTTCCTCTACAGGCAGCTCTCGACGATCATGGATCTCTCGTGTTCGCTATTCGAGCGCGTCGTTATAGGGGCGCCTTATAGGAACGTCCTTACGGTTAGGGACGGATACGTCTTTGGGATGCTAGACGTGTTCGGGGACGTGGACGACGGAGACGTATTGATCGTACCCCAGCATAAGAACTCATACCGCGTGAGGCTCACGTTTAAACCTAAGGTAATTAAGAAGAGGGAGATAAACGGGGAGATCGTGACGACCGTAGCGATCCTAGAAAAGACCTCATTAAAGGAAGGAAAAATATACTTAGATCCGTCGGCCATCGGCATTTACAGGAGCTCAACCGATCGACGAACGCGTCTACGGGGGGTAAACCGATAAACGTATCCTTACAGCTACCGCTCCTTACTACGATATGAGGAACGGCATCCACGTTCTCTTCGTCCCCGACGGAAGGATCGGAGTCTAGTACGTATACGCGGGATACGTATTTGTCGAAGAAGAGGGGCAAGGATAAGGCCATCACGCTAGCCATAGGACAGTAAGGACACGCCATCGTTACGTACACGCGTATATCGCGGGGACATCCGTCGTCGAGCTTCTTTAATAGCTCAGGGGTATAAGGCGACGTCTCCTTATTAGCTAGTATCCCTATCATCTCTAGTACCACCGCGCTCTCGTGACCTAGGGGTAAGCCCTCGAAGAACGACCTATCGGTGAAGAAGAGGACGGGTAATATCTTGATTCCGCGCTCTTTTATGAGCCTCTTACCCTCTTCATCGTCCTCGTATATCACGTCGTATTCTACGTTCGGATAGAGGGCGTGGAGTTCTTGGAAGAGCTTTAAGAGCAAGGAGCTATCCTCGTGGTTAGGGTCGCGCTTAAGCAGTAACTTCACGCGTACCTTCTTATCACCAACCCTCTGCTTGAGCATTTCTACGATATCCTTATGATACCTCTCAGGTATCACTTCGAAAGAGACGGAACCCATCGAGGAGCACAAGTAGGATAAATAAAAGGCTCTAGCGCCTCTCCCGTTTAATCCTATTATTTTCTAACCGAGCCCTAAACGTTTGTCTCCGTTTACCGTTCATGCCCTTCCGATCAAGCACGACGATTTCCGTACACGGATACGTACGTTCGATGGCCATCTCGAGCCGATCCACTCTAGGATCTCCCCTCATCGCCCGCTTCGGTATAATGTGACCGAAGCCTACGTCTTCTTCGCGGGTTATGCGCGTGAACGTAGGAGCGTAATGAGGGCCCCCGACCCCTACGGCCGACACTAAATCTAGCACCTCTAGCGTATCAAGCACTTTACCTACGGTCTCCCCCACAGCCTCTATAGCGTTTTTATCGTTCCGTTCCTTCTCAGAGGAGCCTATCTCTATGAATACGTGAGGCGTCTCTACTAGCGGCCCATGATGGGTCACCTCATAGTTCACGTGATAACCGTCCGGCGCTCTAATGAAGAGGCCTTTTAATAACGTGCCCGCGAGTTTCGGGAAGGATATCGACACCTTGTTCGGTTCCCCTCCGTAAGGAGCTTCCCCGAAGTTCCCAGTGGCGTGGACGGTGAGCGCGGGATAGCGGCTCGCGGACTCGTGACGGCTTAAGAATATTATGGGGTACTTTTCCCTCACGGTCGGTAAATAGAGGAACTCTCCTTCTATACACACGTGAAAACCGTATGGTTTCTCGTACCTTCCGGGCTCCGTCTCTAGTCCTAAATATTTAGCTATGTTTACCGAGGCTTGATCGACGAGAGAACAATACGTTACGAGACCACTAAGCCTCATGGAGCGGTATAAGCAAAAATAATTGAGCGTTTTGGATCGACTTATGCCCGAGGCGTACTTCAAGCTCCCGGATGGGAGTACCGTAAACGCGGATCCTAGGATTCTAAACCTTCCTGATATGATTACGCTTCAAGCCCCTTACTCCGACGTTATAGTGAATAGCTTGAAGGACTACTTCAAGAGCATTCGGCCCATAAAGAGCGGGATGAAAGTGTCGAGCATCGTAGAGGCTCTCGACGACGTGGCTACCGATGCCGTAGATATGCGCACGTTCCTCGTGAGCGCCGTAGCTATGACCCTAAAGATGCCCGCTCAGATGATCGATAAGCTCATGAAGTACCCTATCGCGATACTCGCTACCACCTTAATGCTCTCCGGCGACGTAGAGGATAAAGAGGTGGCCTTCGGCACCATCGCCGCGATAAAGCGGCTCGATAAATTCTTAGAGGACCTAGGGTATATCCTCGATCAGCTATACAAGCTTCCCGACGATGCTGAATTAGAGGTAATCAGTTGATTTTTTCATGAACCCGCTCTTACGGAACACGATTTTGCTCTTCATAGTCTTCTTCTACATATACGCGATCGTAGCGTTAGCGGCTAAGATAAAAGAGCGCATCGACCCGATGTACGCTAGGAAGTTCATTCATGTAGCCGTTTCTACGCGGATATTATTTCGGCCTCTCGTTAAGGACCCCACGGGAAGGGAGATAGCTACCTTCGGTCTCTTGCTATACGCTACGATATCGTTACTAGACGCCCTCGGGGTAATAAAATTAGAGACTTTTGAAGAGGGGCTAAAGCGTTACGGTTCGCGTACGGAGCTAGCCTTTGGGCCGGTAACTTATCCGCTAGCCCAGGCCATATTCGTCCGGTTCTTCCGGCATCATCCGTTATCGGGCGTGGCGATAGGTATCATGGGATTGGGCGATGGTATGGCCGCGATACTCGGGTATCGGAAGCCTATTAAGTCTCGGAAGATTATGGGATCCTCTAGAAGCCTCGCGGGCTTCATCGCGTTTATCATTTTCGGCACTTTAGGGGGTCGGCTTTACGGTTATTACCTATACGTTACTGGATTCACCTCGAGCATGATTCCGCTTAAGGAGATATTCCTCATGAGCTTAGCCGCGGCATTAGTGGAAGCGATAGTTCCTGGAGAGCTAGATAATATACCGATAGCGCTCGCGATTTTGCTCGTACGGTATTTTTAAACAAGAAGCGACGATCAAGTGAAAATTATCTATCCGCTCGCGATAACGTAAGAGATTCGCTCAAATAACGTTATATCTTTCTGATTTTAGGTGTGGATGCTAAGCGTTGAGAATCTTAAGATAAGGGTCGAAGATAGAGAAATCGTTAAAGGCGTCTCTTTTACTCTAGAGCCCGGTGAAGTCGCGTTTATTATAGGCCCGAACGGTTCGGGGAAAAGTACCTTACTTATGGGCCTTATGGGTAAACCTAGGCTAGAGGTATTAGGGGTTATATACTTAGACGGGAAGAACGTCACGAAAGAACCGACGTGGAAGCGCGCTCAGATGGGTCTAGGAATCGCTTTTCAGAACCCTGTAGAGGTAGACGTAAAGGCCTCTACGCTCTTAAAGAAAATCGCTGAGAAGTTCGGGAGGTCTAAGGAGGACGTAGAGGAAGCCGTAAGGATCATGAAAATAGATTATCTATTAAAGCGCCACGTGAACAGGGGGTTCTCCGGCGGAGAGAAGAAGAGGTTCGAACTCGCTAGGCTCCTAATACAGAGGCCGAAGTACGCTTTATTGGACGAGCCCGACAGCGGCGTCGATCCGGATAACATGAACATCATATGTAACGGAATACGCAAGCTACACTCTCTAGGGAGCGGCCTCATAATCGTGTCCCATTACGTAAGAATACTCCGTTGTGTAGAACCGAACCGCGTATACGTGATGTACGACGGAAAGTTCATCAAGGAAGGGGATAGAACGTTAGCTGAGGAGGTGTTAGAATATGGGTTCGCTTCCGTTCTCCCTAAGCGATATACGCGATCGGTCTAGGAAGCGTGGCGATCCCGATCGGATAGTAAGATTGCGTGAAAAGGCGTTCGAGATCGTAAAAGAAAAAGGGATTCCGGAGGAAGTCGCGGAGAACGTTCTACCGCCTCGGGAGCTCGAGGGGATCAAGGAGATACGTTATCATCCACCGATGTTCGAGTTAGAGGACCTGGGCGGATACATAGTAATAGAGAATTATCAGATGGTATACAAGGCCATAAAGGATCGGCTAAAGAAGAGCGGGGTGTTCGTGGGGTCCACGGATGAAGCGGTGAGGACGTTCGACCGGCTCAAGGGGAAGCTATTCACCACACGCGAGGACTACTTTACTGATCCGCTAAAAGCTCTTCATGTAGCCTTACGGAGCGGCGGAACGTTCGTATACGTGCCGGCTAATAAGAAAATTCCCTTCCCCGTGCACGCCTTGTTCACGATCACCAGGAGCTTCGTGAGTCAGACGGAGCATAGCGTAATCGTAGCCGCCCCCGGTTCTCAGATTAACTATATCGAGGGGTGCATCGGAAACATAGAGATTAAGTATGCGCTACACCTCGGAGCGCTTGAGACGTTCGTGGGTAAGAACGCTGTGGTAAAAACGGTATCTCTCGTGTCTCGGGCCGCGAAAGTAGACCATAGGCCCATTAAAGGTGCGATCGTAGAAGAAAACGGTCAGCTCGACATGACCTCCGTGTTTATGCGTGGAGTACGCTACATAGCGGGACCTATAATCGAGGCGCACGCGCTCTCAAAGGTGTCATCTTCTACGTATGCTCTTTATCGTGGGGTATATGCTAAGAGCACGCCTAAAATAGTACTCTCAGGACCCGGAGCATCGGGCCTCATAATCAACCGCAGCGTCCTCGTCGATGGCGCTAAAGAGGAATTTATCGGTACTATCGAGGCAAAGAAGGGGGCTAGAAAGAGTACGGGGCACATGGTGTGCGACGCTCTTCTCTTATCCGAAGACGTCGTAAGCATCACGACGCCCGCGTTACACACAGAGGAGAACGACGTGACGCTTACACACGAGGCCTCCGTCGGTAAAATAAGCGAGGACGTGCTGTTCTATCTAGCTTCTTCGGGTCTCACGGAGGACGAGGCCGTGGCGTTAGTGATCCGCGGATACCTAGAGCCGGCTACAGAAGGGTTACCTCTAGACATAGCTCTAGGAATAAAAGGAGCGATAGAAGCCGCTCTTAAAGGTAAATACTAAAAACATCAGAGAAGGTGAGCGAGGATCACTATCGCTATGAGTGACGAAGCCGCTATTAAAACGGCTATCGGTCCAATCTTCGGGCCCGGAAGGTCCTCGTCGTAGAAACGTATTAATCCCGCGGACATAGCGGGCATCGGAGCGGCTTTCTTCCCCTTCTTTTTCTTCTTCTTCGTCGCCATACTAGACATCGCTTTCCGATATAAATCGGCTTTATTCGACGAGTATCACGTTCAAAATATATCGATTTACTCTCCCGTATGCCGAAGAAGGACTATGACCTAATTGTAGCGGAGAAGCCGTCCCAGGCTAAGGCGATAGCGGTCGCTTTGGGAGGAAGGCGTATTAACGTTGTGCAGAAGAAGCCTATACCGGTATACGCGATTCGTACTCCCTCAGGCAGGATCGCTTACGTTACTAGCGCGGCCGGACACATCTTTGATACGGAGTTCGAGGAAAGGGTCCGCAAGATGAGCCGGGTTAAGAGTAATCCTAAGGATTTATTGGTGAAGGCTAAAGTGATCAAGATCACGCGTCCTGGTTCCGAGGGAATCATACGTACGATAAAGAAGCTCGCTAAGAACGCATCTAGGCTCATTATAGCGACCGATTACGATCGTGAGGGCGAAAACATAGGACGGCAGATTGTGAAGATAGCTAAGAGCGTGAACCCGAAGATCGTCGTAAAGCGCGCTAGGTTTAGCTCGATGAACGCCGATGAACTACGCGAGGCCTTCAAGGAGGAGAACCTAAAGACGCTAAACATGAACTTAGTAAACGCCTCTGAGGCGAGGCAAGAGAGCGACTTACGCGTAGGAGCTTCGCTCACACGCCTTCTCAGCGCGAGCGTACAAAGGAGGTTAGGGAGATACGACGTAGTTCTCTCTTTAGGACCGGTGCAGACCCCCACTCTAGGTTTCGTCGTAGAGCGTTACTTAGAGCATCTAAAGAGCCTTAAAGAGGCTAAGGAGGAGTACGTGATCGTAGCCGTGACGGACATAGGAGAACTTACTCTTCAAGGGAAAAAGCGGGAGAACAAGGAGGAAGCGGAGAGGTACGCGAAGACCCTACCGAAGACCCTAAAGCTCGTTGAGGTAAAGAGGAAGAAGAAGATAAAGCTGCAACCGCTGCCGCTTAATACCCCGAGGCTCGCTGAGCTCTCCGCTAGATTCCTAGGGTTATCCGCGAAGAAGACGTTAGATACGGCCGAGAAATTATACCTCGAGGGGTATATCTCATATCCTAGGACGGAGACTGATAAGCGGAACGAGGACTCCCTAAAGGACGCTAGACCCAGGGCGTTCGAGGCTTATAGGTTACTAAAGCCCTCACGGAAGCCCGGAAACCCGAGGAGCGGAAAGCGCGACGACAAAGCTCATCCGCCTATACATCCCGTTAAGGTAGTACATCCCGCTAAGATTCCGAACGCGCATAAGAGGAAGGTATATGAGCTAATCCTAAGACACTTCTTAGCTAATTTCGGACCTCCCGCGAAGATCGAGGAGGTGACGTTGGAGTATACTGATGGGAAGCATAAGTTCGTAACGAGTAGAACGAACGTAAAGAGTCCGGGACGGCTCGAGGTGTATCCGTACGTAAAAGTGGAAGACGCTAAGATCGAGGAGCCTCCGAAGGAGGTGAAGGTAAAGAGGTATACGATAAGAAAGCTGCCCCCGAAGATTAAGCCTCCCATCACGGAAGCCGAGCTCGTGAAGCTTATGGATAAGCACGGGGTAGGAACGGACGCTACGTTCGCCGATCATATAGCGAAGATCATAGAGCGCGGATACGTGAAGCGTCAAGGAAAGTATCTAATACCTACGGAGACGGGACTCGAACTGTATAAGATACTCATGGAGCTCGATCCGGAGATGGTGAAGCCAGATATAAGGGCGTACATGGAGGAGCGCTTTAAGCTTGTAGAGAGAGGCGAACTTTCGAAGGAGGAGGCCGTGAAGGAGAACGTGAGTAGGTTCTTAGACACGTACTCGAAGATGGAGAAGAACATACATCAGGCCTCCGCGAAGCTCGCGAGTTTAGTGGTTAAACAAGTTACGAATAAGAAGTCTAAAAGCAAAAGGAGAAGAGGGAGAAGGAAGAGAAAATGAATGCGGCGTTTTATTTACGCCTTAGACCCTTTTTCTATCACCGACGATCACGAATCCGCCCTAGACGTAGGTCTTACTTATTTCGACCGGATCTTCGGCACTGACGCTGCGGGTCACGAAAGGATCGAGGTCGCCTCTTATGATTATAGCGATACCCACGCTTATCCCGAGTCTCCTAAGAAGAACGCTTACGTGTATCTAATAAGGGGCTCTCCGAACCGCGGGATCGTCGTCGTGCGCGACTTAGGGCGGTACTATTCCGTAAGCATAGACTCGATAGAAAACTACGCGAGAGTATACGTACTAAAGGATCACTCTAGGATTG
>JAMOTR010000010.1 GCA_027068385.1 Candidatus Heimdallarchaeota archaeon | reverse complement strand
GTTCGAAAAGTACGACATAAAGTACGTTAGGAGGATAGCGGAAGTACAAGATAAGAAGGGCGTAATAGACTCCTTAAGGCGGCTCGCTTATGAGGCTGAGAACGTGTACATCGCTACCGACCCGGACGTGGAAGGTGAGTTCATAGGGCGGTCCGTAGCGATAAACCTCAAGCCGTTCGTGAAGAGCATCAAACGCGCTGAGTTCCACGAGGTGACCGTGAAGGCTATACTAAACGCCCTCAAGGGGTCTAAGGAGATAGATCTAAACCGTGTGATGGCCCAGATAGTGCGCCGCATAGAGGACCGTCGGGTGGGCTTCGGCCTTTCGAATCGGCTACAGAGGAAGTTCGATAAGGGAGTAGAAGGCCTCGTAGATCGCGTTATAGCGGAGATGGAGGAGGCACTAAGAGAATTACACGAGGATCTCGTGAACTCTCTATCCGCGGGTGAGGATAGGATGAGGGCGTTAGTAAGGGCCCTAAATAGGTTCAAGACGCACCTACAGAATCTCCCGTTGAACGGATACGAACGCATAATATTCTCACCGGGGACGATATACACGATCGCTACTAACGTGGCGGCTACTTATTCTAAGTGCTTCTTGGAGTCCGGAGACCCCTCGGAGTGCTACAGGAAGGCGCGCGATCTTCTAGAATCCCTTAGAGGCGAAGTACTTAAGATCGCTAAGCTACGTATTAAAGCCTTATCAGCAGGACGCGTACAGACGCCCGTACTAGGGCGGACGATAAGGAGGGAGAAGTACAAGATGCTCATCCTCACAGCGTCCTCCGAGGACGGTTCCGATAAGTTCAAGATAGTCTTAGGAGGATATTCGGAGGACGTCGATCCGGAGAAGCTCGAGAAGGAGATAAACGAGAAGTATAACAAGCTAAAGCCGAGGAGGAAGAGTAAAGCCGAGTTATTCGTCGAGAAGGTTAAAGATGAGGTCTCCACAATACCGCCCCAGCCCCCGTATACAACGGATACGCTATTAGCGGACGCGGCTAGAATACTCGGGTTCTCACCGGAGTACACGATGAAGCTCGCTCAGGACCTCTTCGAGCTCGGTCTTATCACTTATCATAGGACGGACTCGACTCGCGTGAGCGACGTGGGGATACACATAGCGCGCGAGTACATCAGAGAAAAGTTCGGTGAGGACAAGTTTAAGGCGAGGACTCGGGGAAAGGAGGCCGGACCTGGAATTCAGGCCGCTCATGAGTGTATAAGGCCCACTAGGCCTTTAGACGAGGAGGACTTAAAGATCGCCATAAGCGTCGGGGACATACTCGTAGAGCGCGATCTCACGCTCGATCATTATAGGTTATATGATATGATCTTCAGGCGCTTCATAGCGTCCCAGATGGTGGAGGAGGAAGGGAGAGTCATAGAATACAAGATCAAGGCGTTCACGAAGGACTTAGAGGAAGTAGAGATCACAGAAAGGAGGGACGTGATCATAGAAGAGCCTCGCGGCCGGGGATTAGTACGGAGGCTAGAGAGGCCTATGTATGATAAGCTCAGCGGCAGAACGTATTACATAAGTAAAGTGGTGAAGTACCCCGATCTCGCTACTGAGGATCGGATCGTGAGCGAGATGCGCAATAAAGGAATAGGAAGGCCTTCAACGTACGCGAGGATCGTAGAGACGCTTAAGGATAGGAAATATGTGACGCCCATAAAGGTGGGACGCCTCACGAGGCTAAAGCCTACGGAGCGCGGGAGGACCGTATATGAGGAAGTGACTTCGAAGTTCGGACATATGGTATCGGAGGAGAGGACGAAGGAGCTCTTAGAGAGGATGGATCGCGTAGAAAGGGGAGAAATAGAGGCGATAGAGGTGCTCAAAGAATTATACGAAGAGTTTAAGAACTACATCTTAAAGGCCTTGAGGGAACTCTCTCGCTGAGCCCCTAGCTTTTTTGATAATAGCTTTACGTGTATCTCCGCGCCCGATATTGAGAATTGCTTCCCCGCATGTATTAGAGATACCCTAGCGTACTCACCGTTACCCGAGCTCTTCTTTACTTTTATCTCGTTTATAGGTATCCGTCTTACGACGGGTAAACCGGGCCTCTTATGTATCCGTATGAGCCTATGCTCGGTTAAGAACAAAACGCAACGCTTAGACGACACAAACCCGTCGAACTGTAATATAACGACCTCGTCCTCAAGCTTAGCGATGTTCTTAAGAGCGAGCTCTATTAACGAGTCGGGCATCATGACGCTATTTAACGATCGTTGATGAAAAATGAGACGCGAGCAAACTTAACGTATACTCCTTTTTGGACCGTTATTTCATGCTTCCTTACATACCCGTAATAATCGTTCATAAAGGAAGGACGTGTCCCGGTAAGGCCATAGAACAAGAGGACGTCGTAGTGGTAGCGTGCGAGGAA
>JAMOTR010000009.1 GCA_027068385.1 Candidatus Heimdallarchaeota archaeon | reverse complement strand
TATAGGAACCGGATCCGGAGACTAGAGCTACGGAGATTCCTACCTTATATTCGATCTTCACGACGGAGGCGTAGGAATCGGCCGTGTATAGAACATGAGTAACGTTCGAGCTCATGAAGCTATCCCGGGATAGTATCGCTATGTTACCGGCAGCCGCTCCGGTGAGGGCGGGTTCTACGTAGTTATCCGAGAACTTCCGATAAGGCATTAACGCGATGTCGTCCGCTAGGGAATCCTTAGGCTTGAACGCGTCTCTTACGTAAACGTCCCCGTTAGGTAAGAAGTAGTAAGAGACGGTAAGGTTTCCGTAGGCGATGTCGTACCGGTCGAAGTCTGAGTCTAATACATTAGGTAACACTCCGCGCATAGGTACTACCGGGGCGTCCTTGAACGTGATCTTAGCGAATACGGGACCGACGCGCACGTTCTTCGCGGCCACATCTAGGTTCGGAGCGGAAGCCCGAGAGTAGGGCACAGCGAAGCTATCGAGTCTCGTATACTGTTCATCTACATATATGTTATCCGGGTCGTTAGCGTCGGTCACCTTGAACTTCATATGTAGGTCATAGCGACCGGGACCCTCTACGAACTCTATCTGTATCAGGTGCCGAGTACCGGCCTTCCGGGAATAGCTCGCGGAGTACCGGGTGATTCCGTGAAGGGTCCGCGCGTCTATCGAGAGCTTCCCGTCTATCCACACGCGTAAGTTGTCGTCGGACCCGAAAGATAGCGTGTAAGCGGCGGTCCGAGGGGCGTAGAACATGAACTCTACGTACGTCGTGAAGTGCTCCTGTATGTTATCGATCGCGTGCATCGGCGAATAATAAGCGTATAGCCTACCGGAGATGGTGTTCTGGTAAGTTACTCTGTTTGAAAGCATCATGTACGAATAGTAAGTTCCGTTGTTCTCTACGCGTATGAAGGAGGCATTCCGTCCCACAGCGTTCCGATAATCGGGATCGTTACCGAAGGGGGAGGTCGTGGGATCAGTAGGATAGGTCCCGTCTAACGAAGGGGTCCTCTGAGGGTCGTATAAGGCTCCTACGAAGGCCCGTCCATAGTCGGAATACGATATCACAGAAGACGTAGGGGCTAGGAACCGCCGCGCTACGAATCCTCCGTGCGCTCCAGAGAAGAACTGATCCTGAGCACCTCCGTAATAAGGCCGCCCGTTGGAGGCGTAATTCGGATTTATCACGCTGAGCATCTCGGTCGGGACGACCGGGATGTATATGCCGTAGTCGGAGTAGTAAGTATAGTTATAGAAGTAGAATACCGTCCTAAGTATACCGGAGCGTATGAGCTCGTAGTCCGGATAGCTTCCTAAGCTTACGTAGTAAGCGCCTCCGGAAACCTTCTGTAGAGTTGGATTAAGGACGTACACCGTGGGCGATATGATGATCGGCTTAGTCCTCAGCTCGTACGTGATCGAACCGTCCGTGATAGAGTATCCGTATTCCTCGGAAGATACGGTCCGAGTCACGTCGAAGCTCGGAGGCGTCCGAGAAACGGGCTCTATGTCATAATATAAGTAGAACGTCTTAATCTCCAGCGCCCCCAGGGTACACGTGAACCGTATCGTTACGCTCTTCGCGTGATGCGCGTCATACATCACGGTGAGGTCATAGTCAATCTGGTACGTCACTATGTTTCCCTCGGAGTCGCGCAACTCTAAGTAATACGTAGAAGGATCGCTAGGATCACCCACGTAAGGGGCGCGTCCAGCAGGAAACGATACGTTCACCATGAGCGCTCCGCTATAAGAGTAAAGGGTGGGGTTGCTTACTTCTATCGGAACGCGCCGATGCAAGGAGGAACTCCGCGTCTGTTGAGGCGTATAAGGTTGTATAGGATAGGATATAGCGGTCGTCGTGATGGGAAAGCCGTGAGCCTTCACGCTGACTGTAGCGGTATCCCCTGTAACCGTTCCGTAAGACGGTACGAATATAAGAGCGAACGCTATAGCTAGGAACAAAAGAAGTCTTCTCATGTAGAACTCTAGACTTCGAAGCTTATCTAATCCTATTTAACATATTAACGTATCAAAGAGCGCTCGATTATCACAAATTGTTTCAAAAACCTTCCTCTTCTAGATCTCTTATAGCCCTCTCTACGCTCTCGTCAACGGGCGCCATCTTATAAGCGTCGTGCTCGAAGAAGTCTTCCTCGATCGTCCTAAGCCTCATGATCGCGTCGTTGAGGTTACGGAACACCGTGGTGTGTTTCCTTCCCAGAATTATCTCCATCACCGCTTGCTCGGCTATGTCTATCTCGGGAATCTTTCCGATGATCGAGACCGTGTCTCCGTATACCGATATGAACGTGTTCGTCATGTTTTCTATGGTCGTTCTAGCTAGGCCCCCGCGCCCTATGAGGCGACCGCGTATGATGCGTTTGCGATTCTTCGTGTGGGCGTAGTCCCTAATCGAAATCACGCGTAACTCGAACCCCTCTTCTAATAGCTTGAAGGCCTTATGAGGAGAGAAGCCGCGTCCTATGGCCTTGATTACGTCGATCGCTTTGTATATGTCCTGCATGTTCTCCGCGTCCCCTCTTACGGTAACGAGCCCGCTCTTATCTACGGATATCTTGGTGTTCGTCCTACGCTCAAGCTCCGATAACACGGATCTCGACTTTCCTAACAACACCCCTACGCGATCCGCGGGTATGCGTACGCTCTTAGTATACTCAACCATGTTCGTAAGTGAGGAGAGGTTTAAAGCGAAAACCGCTCACGATTTAAAGTATCTACATATCCGACACGAACTTTATAGTCGTCCCCCCGGATCTTGGTCCTATGGGTAAGAGAATGCGTGCTGGAGTCTTCCGTGGTAGGACCTCTAGGGGATTACCCGTAGGTGCTTACGTAAACGTAGCGGATAATACGGGAGCACGCGTTGCCCAGATCATCGCGGTGATGGGATATAAGTCGCCTAAGCGTCGTTTAGCTACGGCTACGGTGGGAGACATGGTGAGCGTAACCGTGAAGAAGGGACCTATAGAGTACCGCGAGAAAGTTCGGAGAGCTATAGTGATAAGGCAGAGGAAGCCTTACAGGCGCGTCAACGGTGAGCGGATACGCTTCGAAGATAACGCTGTGGTACTCGTGCGCGAGGACGGAGAGCCCATAGGGAGCGAAATACGCGGACCCGTCGCCCGCGAGGCTGCCGAGAAGCGGCCTAAGTTAGCTCAGAAGGCTAGGATGGTGGTATGAATGAAGCGCCCCGTTAGCTCTAAGCCCAGGAAGCAGAGGAAGCGGCGGTATAACATGCCGAAACACCAAGCTAGGAAGAAACTTACCGCGCCTCTTAGTAAGGACTTACGCAAAGAGCTCGGGATACGTAACATACCCGTGCGCGTCGGAGACGTGGTACGCGTGGAGCGCGGCAAGTTCTACGGACACGTGGGTAAAGTCGTCGAGGTACGGCCTGAGCGCGGCCGGGTGTACATTGAGGGCGTAGAAAGAACGCGTAACGACGGCACTAAAGTACGCGTTCCCATACACGCTTCGAAAGTTACCATTATCGAACTAAATCTCGATGATCCTAAGAGGAAGGCGATCATAGAAAGAAGAAGAAAGGCTAGGGAAAAGGAGGGTGAAGCCTCATGAGCTTAGCGAAGAAAAAGAAGGGGGCGAAGCGCGAGGTAACGATAGATACTCTAAGGGAGGCTATTAGAGAGGCTAAGGAGAAGGCGAAGAAGAGAAACTTCTTAGAGAGTATGGAGATCCTCATATCCATCAAGGACGTGAACCTAAAGGACCCCGCTAATCGCTTCCAGCTAGATATAACCTTACCCCATAAGCCGACGAAGCCGTTCAAAGTAGCCGCCTTCGTAGCCGGTCCTCACGAGGTAGAGGCTAAGGAGCTCGGAATAGATTACTATACGAGGCGCGAGATAGAGACGATAGCAACGAACAAGCGCGAGGCTAAGAAGTTAGCGAAGCGTTACGATCACTTCCTTGTGACCCGTACCTTACTACCCATCGTAGTGAAGCTGATGGGACGCTATCTAGGACCTCGCGGTAAGATGCCCGTGCCCGTTCCCGAAAACGCTCCCTTAAAGCCCTTCGTAGAGCGCTATCAGAAGACCGTACGTGTGCGCTTGAGAACCGTTCCCATCATCTACGCTCGCTTCGGAACCCGCGACATGGATGACGATAAGCTCGCTGAGAACGCCCGGACGATATATCGTAGCGTCGTCATGAAGCTGCCGAAGGGAGAGCGCAACATCAAGCACGTGTACGTAAAGACTACGATGGGACCGGCGGTGAGGGTAGTATGACGCGCGCGAAGGCAGAGAGGCCCTCGATAATACGTAAGAAGAAGATCGTTAAAGAGCTGGCGAAGCTCTTAGAGGAGTACGGGGACGTGTTCCTAGTAGCCTTCGAACGCTATCCGGCTAATAAGCTAGCGGAGATACGCAAGAAGATACGCGGACGCGCTAAGCTTAAGTTCGGAAAGCTCAGGCTGATGCAGAGGGCCATCGATGAGGTAGCCTCTAAGCGTCCTGAACTACAAAAGCTAAAGCCTTACCTCGACGGTAAGACCATAGCGTTCCTACTCATAAAGCCCGGAGAGAACTCCCTAGAGATAGTACGCGAAGTGTATAAGGAGGCCGTTCATCTACCCGCTAAGGGAGAAATGATCGCCCCCAACGACATCGTAGTCCCGGCTATGAAGACGAACCTTCGCGTTTCCGGACAGATCACGATGGAGCTTCAGGGAATCGGATTACCCACTAAAGTAGAGAAGGGATTCATTACGATACCTAAGGAGACCGTAGTAGTAAAGAAGGGAGAGCGCATACCCGAAGCCGTAGCTCGCGTGTTAAACATGCTCGGACTAAAGCCCATAGAATCGAGACCCGAGATCATCGTAGGCATATTCCAGGGACTCCTAGTACCCGGCGAGATAATCGTAGAGTTCGATCCCGAACGCGTCACCGAGATCGCGCAGAAGGCCATACAGGAGGCCATCAACTTCGCCTTCAACGCCGGAATCATCACGCCCAAGACCCTACAGGTATCCATACCCCTCGCTATCTCTAGAGCTTCCGTCCTCGCGGCCGAGTTGGGCATACCGACTAGCGAGAGCCTAAGGATACTAATACCGAAGGCCGTAGCCGTCGCTAAGGCTCTAAAGGAAGCCGCTAATATCGAGGAGTGATTTTTCTTCGTGATCTTCTTATATCGAACATGTCCTACCTAGAGAACCTAGATGAGCTCAATTTAGAACACGGGGAAATTTTAGTAAAAACGGCTAGGGAGGCTATCGAAAAGTATCTCGCTAAGAACGAGATAATACCGGTACCGGAGAACGTACCCGATATACTTAAGAGGAGGGCGGGCGTGTTCGTCACTCTACGTCGCCACGACCTCCCCCACGATAAGAGTCTTAGGGGATGTATAGGATATCCATACCCCGTTTATCCTCTCATAGAAGGGACGATACGTGCCGCTATAGCGGCCGCGACTGAGGATCCTAGATTTAGGCCCGTCACGCTCGACGAGATGAACAAGATCGTCGTAGAGGTTACCGTACTCTCTAAGCCCCAACCCCTGGTCGTCTCCTCTCCCGCGGAGTACTTAGAGAAGGTGAAGGTGGGGAAGCACGGGATCATCGTAGAGTACGCATATTATTCCGGACTCTTATTGCCTCAGGTTCCGATAGAAGAAGGGCGGGACGTAGAGGAATTTCTCTCTTACGGGTGCTTGAAGGCCGGACTACCTCCCGACTGTCGGACGCGGGAAGGGGTTAAGATCTCCATATTCGAAGGGGTAATCTTCGCGGAGAAGGAGCCCAGAGGGGAGATAATAAAAGTAGAGCTCAAAAAGCGATCACATTTTTAGCCTCACTTCGTCGTCCTTTACCTCTACCACCCCGCGCCGTATCCGCCGGTTTAGATATCCTTCAAGCTCATCTTTAGAGATTCCTAGTAGGGAGGCGAGCACGTCCTTCTTCATAGGTCCGATGTCGAACAGGTATAGGATCAAGGCGTAGCGCTTATCGTGTTCCATGACGGGCCTAATGATCTCGATGAACTTTGTGAAGCTCTCCGCCTTAGCCTTCGCCTTCTCAGCTTCGGCCTTCGCTTTTTCTAGCTCTCTCTTACACATCGAGAGCTCTAGGCGTAGCTCCTCCAGCTCTTTTGAAGACTCCTTTATCTCGTTTAACCTCTTCTCGAGCTCCGCGTTCTCCCTTATTAGTTCGTCTATGCGCTTCCTGTACTCCTCGATCTTGTTCTCGTACTCCTTTAAGAGTGATGATAACTTCTGATTCTCCGCTAATAGCCTATTCCTTTCGGCCTCAAGCTCGGAGACCGTCTGTTTTAAGTTAGTGTTCTCGCGCTTTAGTACGTCGAGCCTAGCGTTTAGCTCGGCTACCTGTTCGATATACTTCGAGCGCTCCTCCATGCACTTCTGAAGCTGCGCGGAGACTTCCTCGTAGAGCTTAGCTACGGCTTTAAGTTCGGCTAGTTCGTGCATCAGTCTATCGCGCTCCTCCATACACTTCTGAAGCTGAGCTGCTACGTGAGAAGAGCTAGCGAGGCGCTCGGAGAGCTCAGTGCGTTCGCGTAGACACTCCTCTAACTTCTTTGAAGTCTCCTTAAGGTTCATCTCGCACTCCTCGAGCTTCTTAAGTAGTAGATTCTTCTCTCCCTTAAGCTCGTCACGCTCCTTCTGTAGCCTTTCTATCTCTTGCTGGGATGCCGCGAGCCTCTTCTCCAGCGCTTCTAGCTTACTACTATACTCGTCTAAAGCCGCCTTTAGCTGAGACTTCTCGGCGATACACGCGTTTAGCTGTTCCTCTAGCTCGGAGTTCACGGACTTAGCCTCATTAAGCTCTTCCTCGAGCTCCTCCACTCTCGCCTGTAGCTTAGCTTTGGAGTCGAGACACTCTTTTAACTCGTTATTTAGTTTCTCGATCTTTTTCGTGTATTCCGTGAGCTTATGCTCACATACCGCGAGCTTCTCCATGAGCTCGTTTATCGTATTATTGAGCGTATCCCTATCGCGCTTCAACCTCTCTACCATCTCCTCGTAATGCTTTATAGCCCCGCGTAACCTCGACACCTCCTGAGATAACGTCTCTATGAGCGTGTTCTTCTCCATGAGTTCTTTTCTTAGGCTTTCTAGCACGTCGAAGTCCTTCTCGCTTATCCTCTTACGTATCTCCTCGATGAACTTCTTACGCTCCTCCTCTAGCGCTTTAAGACGCCCGATACAACTCTCTAGCTCCTTTTGTTTCGATTCTAAGAGCATCGATAGTTCCTGATTCTTCGCCTCGAGGCTCTGTATACGAGCCTGATATTCAGCCACGAGTTTCTTCAAGCTTATTAGTTCCTCGCGAAGCCTAGAGAGATCCTCCGGTATCGCCCTAGTCTCTATCTTTATCTCGGGCGTTTTCGTCATGAGGTCAGAGATCTTCTTCTGAGCCTCCTGAATCTGAACGCGGAGCTTTCTAATTAGGTTCTTTAGGTTATTGTTTTCCCTAGTGAGGATCGATATCCTCTTACGTAGCTTCTCTATCTCCTCGTTTTTCTCGTTTAACGCGGACTTTAAGGACGCTATGCGCGAGGTGTATTCGATGTACATATTCTTTATTCTATCGGATAGGCTCTGCATCGAAGACTTCAACGTCTCGTACTCCTTCATTAGGCGCTCGTACTCGACGCGAGGGACGACGTCCTTCTTGCCTCCGAAGAGTCCCCTCTTCTTAGATAGCTGTTCTACGCATTCGGTATACTTTTCCTTATATATCTCCGCGCGCCTCTTCGCGTCCGCGTAACGTAGGGCGAAATTCACGGCCGTATATAACGCTCTAGAAGCTACATCTAGGAGTCTTAAGATCTCATCGCGCGTTTTAGGCGGGAGTTCCTCAAACTTTGGTTTTATAAAGCTATAGGAGTTCTCAAGGTCGTTTACTAACGATATAAGGAAGTTTACGTCCTCTTCCTTGACGTCCGGCTTTACCTTAAGCGACTCTATAGCCGTACGCGTCTCAGCTATTCTTTCTAAGATAAGGTCGAACGGACTACGCGACATTAAGAATATAAGGTGCTTCAATTAAAGGTACTAATCAGAGACTTCTAGACCGAGAACCTTCATATAAATTCCTCCTCATGAACCTCATGTTATGCCCCTAGAAATAGAGCTCTATAAGGGAGACGATCTCATTTTTAAGCGGGGCTCCTGTGAGCGCTGTGGGTCCTCTTCGCCTAAGGCCGTGGAGAACGGCGAGTATAAGCTCGTTATAAAGATGCCCGGGTCCCAAAGTGGGAACGTTAAGGAGTTCGTAGAGTTCGTTAAGAAGGCCTTCTCGTTAGACCCCCTAAGCGTTATGAATATTGAGGAGTTGTTCTTCGAGTACATTAAGACCTCCGTTGGATCTAGTAGGCCTAAGGACGTAATTAGTAAGGTCCTAAATAGAATAAAGAACATAACGGGAGGAGTTTCGGCCCTCGTGTTAAAGCCGTTTATACTCATACGTTCTTCGAGCGTTCCGAGCGGCACTTTAAAGCCTTATGAGAGCACTTTAGAAAACATAGTAGCGATACCTAAAGAGGAATATGTGCGCTACGTTTCCCCGTTTAAGACCGAAGATATAGACTCCGAGCTCATGTATTTGTGCGTCTCCGATCTTCTATCTAGGGACTTCTACGAGAAGATCCACGCCTACTTATCTTCCCTCGATGGGTTCGATAGGGAGATATCGGAGATCGTGTATAACGCTAGTAAGAAGAACCAGAAGCTCGTTAACGTCTTCGAGGCCGTGAGGCTAAAACTTGAGGAGGTACTTAATAGCATACCCGAGATAGAAAGGGCGGCCGTGGAGACTCATAGAAGGAGGGAAACGAAGCCGTTTATAATTAGAAACGGTAAGCTCGTCCCTCTATTTAGGATCAAGATCAACATCATACAGATGCCGCCCGCTTTGGGTAAGAGTCAGATCGAGGAAGCTACTAGAAAGGCCGTGTACGAGACGGCTAGGAAAGTAATATCCGAGGTCTTCAAGATACCTAACATAGACGAGTACTTCGACTTATCCGAGATCGAGGTATACCTGAACATTCGAAGTTTTTGTACCTCATGAAATCATAAAACCCCTTTTATTCGGCTCATGTAATGCCTAGGCTTCGGGATATCGTAATACGCTTCGTGAAGACGGAAAAGGCATTGAGAATGCTGGAGGAGAACAAGCTTACCGTGATCGTGAAGCCGGAGGTAACGAAAAGAGAAATTAAGGAGGCCTTCGAGAACACGCTAAACGTTAAGGTCGTAAAGGTAAACACGCTACGCACTCCGAAGGGAGAGAAGAAAGCTTACGTAAAGCTATCTGAGGAATTCGACGCAACGAAGATAGCCGAGGATCTCGGCATATTATGAGGTGAGAGTATATGGGTAAGAGGATTCGCGTACAGCGTCGCGGTCGTGGTAGCCCCACGTTCACCGCGAACACCCATAAGCGCGTAGCTCCAGCTAAAATACCCCCGTTCGAGAGACCTTATCTTATAGGAGAGGTAGTAGATCTAGTACACGACCCCGGACGTGGAGCGCCGCTAGCTCTTATTAGGACCGTAGAGCGCGATTTCTACATAGTAGCTGCGGAGGGTATGTACGTAGGACAAAAGATAGAGATCGGAGAGGGAGCGAAGGTAAACATAGGGAACATATTATTCCTTAAGGACATACCCGACGGAGCGATCGTATATAACGTGGAGAAGTACTACGGGCAAGGAGGGGCCTTCGCTAGGGCGTCCGGTGCTTACGCTATCGTGTCTCAGCATTTACCCGACGGTAAGGTAATGGTAGAGCTCCCGAGCAAGAAGATCGTTACCGTCCCCGGAAACGCTCGCGCGATCATAGGTGTAGCCGCTGGAGGTAAGCGCACGGAGAAGCCTCTACTAAAGGCAGGGAAGGCGTTCTATATCGCTCATTCTAAAGGCCGCTATCGGCCCATCGTACGTGGCGTAGCTATGAACCCTGTAGACCATCCGTTCGGAGGTTCCACGCATAAGCCCAAGACCACGGCCCGCTCCGCTCCTCCCGGACGTAAGGTCGGTCTTATCGCCGCTAGGCGTACGGGTAGAAAGAAGTGAGTTTTTAAAAATCGGTCACCATCTCCATCTTTCTTATCTCGAGCTTCTTCGGGTCGAATATTCCGTGTTCTATTATTACCGGCCTGTATCCCTCTAGCTTCTCATACGTCTCACGTAGATCCTTCCGAGGTATATCTAGAATAGCGAACCCCTCGTCGGAGATCACGGGCGGTATCTTTCCTCCCGACCTTATCCTCGCTCCGGGGAAAGCCCTTTGGACGATCGGTACTAGGTCCGGAAGACATAACGCGGGGACGTTAAAGTACCTGTTCCTCTTTTCTTTTGTGATCACTACGTATACAACGTCCGCAAGCCTCCAAGCGATCTTTTCCCTTAATAAGGCGCCGCCTCCGCCCTTAATTATTAGGTCTTCAAACACAGAATCGGCCCCGTCTACGATCGCGTCGGGCTTTTTCCACACCGAACTTACCGTAAGGCCCTTCCTTTCTAGTGCATAAGAGGTGTCCCGAGAGGTAGATACTATAGTCTTCTTCGATAATTCTTCTACGGCCCAAGGGGGCATTAGTTCGATCACTTTACCCACGGTGGTCCCGGATCCGAACGCTATGATTTCGTTACGTAAGAAATCCTCCCCGAACCTCTCCCGGAAGTTTTTCGCCACGTCTTCTTTACTACCCATAAAAGACCTCACAAACCATAGCTTTCTACTATATCTACGATCTCGTTTAGGAACTTCTCGATACCTTCGGTCTTCTCGGTAGGCTTCTCCCGCTCCTTGAACATCTCTTCGAATTCCATCTCGGTCTTTCTCCGCTTGTACTCCTCACCCTCTTCTCTCGCGGTCTCCTCCACGGCCGGGGGCTCTATCTTGTAAGTCCTAGTACAGTACTCGAGTATGGAGGACTCTACGATCTCGTGTATCGTCTTCCGAGACTCCTCGTCTATGTTGAAGCGCTCCTTAAACCTGTTTATCTTCATATGTACGTCCGCTATGAAGCTCTTTAGTCTCTCCATAGCGGGCTGGGGGAAGTACTTCTCCTTATCTATGAAGTCCGTCGACTCGATTAGCCTCACTAGGTTATCGATGATGTCGAAAGCGGTAGCGAACATCACTAAGTTTACCACGTCCGGAGCTATTTCGGACCCTACAATCCTTAATAGGATCTCCTCTATGGGGTCGCGTGTGGTCTCGACCTTAACGGGAGCGGGCGTGCGTCTAGCGCTTATAACCCGACCGGCTAGAAACATCACGGCTACAATCAATA
>JAMOTR010000008.1 GCA_027068385.1 Candidatus Heimdallarchaeota archaeon | reverse complement strand
GTATTTCGTCCGGCTTTATGGCCTCAGAGATCTTCTTCATCTCCTCAATCAACCCGCGCTCTTCCTTGTGCCTCCCCGCGGTATCTACTATGACCACGTCGACCCCTTTCGACTTAAAGTACTCTACCCCCTTCTTAGCTATCTTTACGGCATCCTTCTCTTCGGGCATTCCGAACACTTCTATCCCGTAAGGCTCCACGAGCTGTTTGAGCTGTTCATAAGCTCCGGGACGATACGTGTCTGCACATACGAGACCCACGGAGTAGCCGCGCTTGGAGAGATAATACGCGAGCTTCGCGGCGGTAGTAGTCTTACCGCTTCCTTGGATTCCCACGAGCATAAGTACGTTCGTCTTACCGGGGACGATGTTAAGAGGGTAGTGTTTTTCGCCTAGTATCCTAACGAGTTCCTCATATAGCGCCTTGAGAATATAAGAGCGGAGCGAGACGTATTCGGGCTTCTCGCGCAATTTTTTCCTAAGTCTTTTCACTATATCACGAACTATTTCCACACGAACGTCAGCCTCAATCAGCGCCCTCTGTAACTCACGTATCACCTCCTGAGCGGCTTTCTCATCGAATACGGGCCTCCTACGGAGAGATTCGAAGAGTTCCTTTAGACCCATTACATGGATTAGCGCGTTCTTAAGAAGACGTTTATCTTAAAACCGTTGTTTTACTATATTATGTTTGTTCTTGGTTTGTATCTAAACGAGACCCCTATAGCTTATGTTCGTTCCCCTAACGTGAGCGATGACGTGTTGTTCTCTATGGACGCTTTAGTATATTCTACGACCCCTAAGTATAAGCTCCGTTTCGCCCATTTGTCCCATAATATAATCGCTTTTAGCCACACGATGAATAACTATACGCTTCTTATTCTAACGGATAGGTCTATGATTCCTGGATTTTATAAGGAATTATTGCGGGACATACGGGCGAAGCTTGTTCCCTATGAGGGTCAAGACGTAGAGGAGACGCTAAAGCCTTACGGAGTTCGGCTCATAGAGAACTTAGATAACGTATACTCTTACGTCCCATGGCGCGTGATTGAGGAGGCCCGTATAGCGTATAAACGCATAGTAGCGGAGACGGGTCACGAGGCCTTCGGTATAGACTTCGGTGACATGGTGGCGATATTTAATCGTAAGGGAATAATCCTGGGCGAGGGTAAGCTCGAGGCTCTCGAAGGGGCTAATATATCGAGCAAAGACGTCCTAGAGAGGGTTTTTGGTAAAAAGCCCAGGGCCCTTATTCTTCCTAGCGGCCCTCGGAGCGTATGGGGTTTCGTTCTTCGAGTTCCACCAAACCGTCTATATTTTCTACAGCAGAACGACGCGGATAAGGCTTGTATATCACGATCTGAAAGAGCAGGTCGGGTTTTACGGAGATGATCGTACGCCTACAGCACATCCTCTTTACGCCCAGCTCATCGAGTACCTTTTCCGGATCCTCACCGTTCCTTACGCGCTTATGAAATTCCTCCGCTAAATGACCCAAGGGTTTTCCGCACGTGAAGCACCTTATGGGATAAAACATGCTTTAATCTATACGATGGAAAAAAATCACTCGGTCGTGTAGTAGAGTTTTCCTATTAAGAATAGGACCGCGGATGCGATGAGGACTAGTATGAGACCTATGATGGAGATGGCCCGTCCTATGGGGGGAACGGGTATTCCATATACGTGCGTCGTGTTCCGCCGCGAATTCTCTAGGCCGTTTACCGCGGGAGCCACTAGGAACTGAAGAATGGAATATATAGCTAGAAGTATCCCGAGGATCACTAGGAGGACTCCGGAAACCTTAGACATGTACGGATCTCCTCACGCCCGTATATAGGTTGTTCTTCTATTCTCCCGCTAGATACGGCTAAGAGTTAAGATCGCTCGTATGCGTTTAAAGATGAGATTAAAAGTGCAAGAGTTTAAGAAGGACGTAATCCTGGGCGTGGGTCGTCGGATAGCTTCATACGGAAAACCCGTAATACTTGCTCACGACGCGAGAAAAAGCTCCGCTTGGATCGCAAAAGGGGTCTCTTCCGGTATCCTAGAAGCGGGCGGGACGCTCATAGATGCGGGGTTATATCCGACACCCGGGGTCATGTACGAGGCTAAGGTAAAGGGGTTCAACGCCCTAGTCGTTACGGCCTCGCATAACCCCCCTGAATACAATGGATTTAAGGCTCTGGTGGACGGATTACCCGTTCCGCGCGAGTTCATTAGGGCGGAAGACGTGCGCGTACAGCGGGACTCTGTGGGTAAGAGCGTGTGCTATAAGATTACGGAATACGAAAAGATGCTCTTGAAGGAGGCGGAGGGATTAGAGAAGGAGCGGAAGGTGCTCATCGATTACGGTCATGGGGTAGCCTCTCTAGTGTCCGAAGCGATATCGAAGAGGGTAAAGCACGTAAGCCTCTTCGGCGTCCCCGACGGATCCTTTCCCGTAAGATATCCAGAACCTCGTGAGGATACTTTGGGAATAGCCTTAAAGGCGTTTAAGGGCTTCGACCTCGGATTCGCTTTCGACGGGGACGGAGATAGATGCGTGGTGATAGACGATCAAGGTAGATACGTTAACGATCACGTGATGCTCGCGTTATATGCCTCTTATATGGCCCCTAAAGGACCTATAATCACGCACGTGGGAGCCTCGATCATAGTAAATAAGCTAGTCGAGGAGGAAGGAGGTAAGGTAATACGCGTGCGCGTCGGTGATCCTTATCTCGCTAAGGCCGCGAAGGAACATAACGCCGCTTTCGCTGGGGAGCCTAACGGAGCTCGGATACATCCCGACGTACATTACTTCCCTGACGGCCCTCTTACGTTATTACGCATACTAAAGATGCTCGAGGAGATCGGTGAGCCGCTAAGTAAGCTCGTAGATATAGTACCTAAGACCGTGGTACTTAGGGAAGAGGTCCCTAGGAAGAGGAGCTATGAGGAGGCAATGGAGTGCGTGAATTCTCTAGACGTAGATGGAATAGAAATCGTAAGGACGGACGGAATACGGGTAAGGGTGTCCGAAGAGGAGCGGTTCTTAGTCCGTCCAAGCGCTACGGAACCGGTAATAAGGGTTCGGGCCGAGGCGAAGGATGAATCTAGGGCTAAGGAGCTAATAAACATAGGTAAAGAACTCGCTAGGAAGTGCGTGTAATTTTAACGCGAGTTTTTCATGATGCGATGAGGGTGTTTGTGGACATATACGGATGTGCTGCCGCTCAGGCTGAGGGTGAGATGATACGCGGATTGGTCGTTTCTTCCGGTCACGAGCTAGTCGAGAGGCCCGAGGACGCGGACGTTATTATATTAGTTACGTGTATCGTAAAGAAGCCTACCGAGGATCGTATGAAGAACCTCATAAAGCGTTATTATAGCTTAGTCGGGAATCGTCTTATAGTATACGGATGCATGGCCACGGCAGAACATCGGATAGTAGAGAAGCTGGCCCCGAAGGCCTCTCTAGTCGGTAACTACTTCCTTAAGAGGATCCCAGAAGTAATAGAGAGGATATTAAGAGGGGAGCGCATGAAGCTTATAGGGGCCGGAATAAACGAAATTCATTTAGGCCTTCCGCGCGTTCCTTTGGATCCTCTTATAGGTACCGTAGAAATCTCGCACGGATGTTTGGGGGTATGTACATATTGTATAGTACGCTTCGCTAGAGGTTCTCATAAGCCTTTCCCCCCAGATATGATCGTAGAGGAGGTGAAGAGGCTCTTGAAGTCTGGGGCGATAGAGATACGCATAACCGGACAAGACTTAACGCCTTACGAATACGAGGGTAAGAGGCTTCCCGATCTTCTTAGGATGATCTCTGAGATACCGGGCAGGTTCCGCGTGAGAATAGGGATGATGAACCCGGGCGGGCTATTGGAGATCCTAGACGACCTTCTAGACGTAGTGTATAGCGACGACCGCTTCTATAAGTTCTTCCACATACCCGTACAGAGCGGATCCGATAGGATCTTGAAGCTCATGAGGCGCTATTATACCGTCGACGAGTTCCTAGAAATCGTAAGAACCATACGCTCACGCGATCGTTTAGCCTCTATAGCTACCGATATCATCGTGGGGTTCCCCACTGAGACGGACGACGACTTCGAACTCACGTTAGAGCTTATAAGGAAAATAGAGCCGGACGTAGTAAACATATCGCATTACGGTGATCGTCCCGGAACGATCGCCTCGAGAATGCCGAAAGTGCCTAGGGATAAAGTATACGAACGGGCGAGGAGGTTGCACGAATTATCGGAAAGCATCGCCTTCAAGCGCGCTTCTATGCTCGTGGGGATGGAGGACGTGGTTCCGATAATGCGTGATGATAAAAGAAGGCCCATGGGAAGGACGTTTAATTATAAGCCCGTGTACTTAAGCGAAGGGAAAAGAGGAATGCGGGCTCGCGTAAAGTATACAGGATCTAAGCGCTACGTGGTCCTGGGAGAAGTCCTCGAACTAATAGAATAACGCCTTCAAAATTCCCTATGAAGCGCCCTCTTCACGGATTCGCATATCTTTTTCATACGCTTTTCCCCTATTCCCTCGATGTTCATTAACTCGCCACTTAAGCACGCCTCGTATACATCTTCAAGCGTGCGTATGCCGTAGTTGTACATCCTACGAGCGATCACGCGTCCCACGCCCTCGAGTGATACGAGCTCCAAGAGCTCCTCGCGTACTCCGTACTTTACCCTAATCGATAGCTCGCTCAGGACCTTCGCGTGATCTTTTATCCCTATGGCGTCCGTGATCCTCGATAGAGAGTATATAATCCGCTCCGCTGAGTCCTTCATCATCGCGAAGTCGCCCGCGTACAATCTATACTCCTCTAATATCTTATTGACGTCCTCCTCGTTAATCCGCCTATAAAGTATGTTCGCGAAGCGCGCTGAATTATACAAGGCGAAGCGGTCGATATCGAATGGAAGCTCCTCAAACGGCTCTCCTATGGGATATTCGGGCTCATCCGTTTGTACCTGATACGGTATCGAGTCGTACATGTCCTCTAAGAAGTACAAGAGGTGCAGATACGCGTAAGGTTCTGAGGGCTCATTAAGCCTAAACGTCCTAATCGCGTCGTATACCGTATACGGCATCAGGTAGAACCTTATAGTTAATGCCCCTAAGCGCGTCGGTAGATACCGATTACCCCTAGAGGTGATCATCTCTATCTCCTTAAGTTCCTTTAATACCTCGGGTATGAGGCGATCCATGCCTTTAAGTTGCCTCCGTCCGAGTGTCTTAGAGAATAGGTGCTCGATCTCACCTTTTTCCCTATATCCCTCGGATACCGCTACGAGGACGTAAGTACGTAAGTACCTAAGCTCCGTAAGCTTAGATATAGCGGGCTCGGGAGGACCATATACGTAACGAGTGAAATACATCGAAAGGTCACGCTTGTTCTTCACGATAGCGATCACCTCACCGTATTCGTCATAATCCGGCCTTCCGGCGCGTCCGGCCATTTGCCTGAACTCCATTACGGGTATCTCTACGGAGATCCCTAGTGTCCTATCGTAACGTTTCAGGAACGGAACCACGGTCCTCGCGGGCAAGTTCACTCCAGCGGCTAGCGTCGGAGTAGCTACTAGGACTTTTAACGCCCTCGATCTAAACGCCTTTTCTATTAGCTCCCTAGCCTCGCGTGAGAGTCCGGCATGATGATAAGCTACGCCTTGAAGAACTAACGACGCTATCTCGCGCTCCTTTGCATACTGAAGCGTCGATAACTCCGCGGCTATCGGTCTAAGCTTATCGAGATCCTCCTTCGTGAGAAACCTACGCGTGAGGTCGGCCAGTTTCTTAGCTAAACTTTCCGCCCTGCGCCTTGCCTCACGGAACACCAGAACTTGCCCTCCGAGGTATAAGGAACGCTTTACTATAGTCTCATACGGACTTTTCATTTTATCTACGTACTCTATACCGTCCTCCCACACGATCTTATTGTTTAATAACGCCCCATAACGCAACGGAACAGGCCTCCGTTCGCTCTTCACAAGTACGGCTTCGAGCCGCTCCGCGAGCTCTTCCGGGTTCCCTATAGTAGCGGACAAACCTATTAAGCGCGTGTTCGTCCTCGCTACGATCATCTCCACTACCGGTCCGCGCTTGGGATATCCTACTAAGTGTATCTCATCTAAGATTATCACGCCCACGTTCCCGAGCCGGGGCGCGTTATTGCGTATGAGACTATCGAAGCGCTCGTATGTAGCTACGATAATATCGTAAGAGGAAAGCTCCCTGCCGCTCTTATGATAATCCCCGGTGGTGATGGCCACCTTATATTCGGGCCGGCTCTCGCGAAAGTAGTAATATTTCTCCGCGGCTAAAGCGCGCAGAGGGGCTAAGTATACGGCTTTCTTACCCTCGAGTACGGACTTTATCATCGCGATCTCCCCTATTAAAGTCTTTCCAGAAGCCGTAGGGGCCGCTACGAGCATGTTCTTATCCGATAATAATCCGCGATCGACGGCTTCTTGTTGGACCGGGTTGAGCTTCTCAAAGCCGTGTCTCCTTAAGACTAGCTCGACGACGTCCATAGCTAAATTATCGCGACATCGTTAAACCTATGAAGCGTCTCTCTAAGCGCGAGATAAAGAGGCTAAGCTCTCGTCTGGGTCGCGAGATAAAGGAGAGAACTGTGTATGTAGAGAACTTCGGGAGCGTGAAGTTGTACCTCTTCGGGGATGAGAAAGTTCCAAAGCTGGCCGAGGTATCCGGTGAGATCGTTCCCACGTTATATTATAAGGAGATGATTCAAGATCTACCTAGGGTCGTGGTGGACGCGGGGGCAGCTAAGGCGTTGATGCGCGGGGCCGATCTCATGGCACCCGGAGTGAGAAAACGGCCGGAAGTTGAAGAGGGCGATCTCGTGCTCGTAATTGATGAGGAGGGGAAGCCTGTAGGGATAGGTAAAGCCCTCGTAAAGGAGCTTCCGGAGAAGGGTAAGGTAGTAAAGATGTTACACGCGTTATGGGAGAAAGATAAGGTTATTAAGGCGATAAAAGAGCGGAGGTCTAAGAGAGTATGAAGGGACCCACGCATATTACTATAGGACTAATAGTGTATTTCTCGTACCTCCTTATATGCGACTACACATTTTCTCGGTCCTCCTTGGGGTTAGCTGTGATTATGAGCTTGCTACCCGACATAGATTCCCCGTACTCTATGGTATCTAGGAGTACGATCTTTACTCAAGCGATCTCAGAGAAAATAAACGTAGCTCTAGGCCATCGTGGACCTCTCCATTCGTTATTCTTCCGGGGTGTGATTACGGTAATCCTTCGGTTCCTTCATACGAACTACTACGTTTCTTACGTATCTTACGTGACCGGATCGTTAGCGTATTTATCTCACATCATAGCGGACGCTTTTACGCCTAAAGGGGTACCTCTCTTTCGGCCCGTGACCGACATGCGCGTAACTATATGTAAGAAGCGCGGAGTAAGGAAGTCGCTATGCGTAAAGACCGGAGGGGCTAAGGAGGAGGCTCTACAGATCTTCCTCGCCTTCATCCTCTTAATACTAATTGGGCTCTACATGGGCTTATATCCACGAGATTTTACCCGTCCTTCTAGCGTATTCCCATAGGGCGATAGTAACTATAGTGGGTAACGTGTAATCTCCGGGGAACGTCACCACCTGATCGCACAGCGATAACTCCTCCTTCGAGAAATCCCCGTTTTCCCCGTAGAATACGAAGTTGTCGTACTTCGTTAAGTCCACGAGCTTCGGGCTATACCCACCGGCGCGTCTAAAGCATAACTTCGACCCGGGGACCTGAGACAAGTGCCCGAGTACCTCGGCTTCGTACAGCATTTTCTTCTCCCTTAAGAGTCTATTATACACGCGCTTAGCCGCTCTCGGATGAATCTTTGGGTCGACGAGTACGAGGTCGTTGAACCCCAAGGAGTACATTACCTTTACTATATGATATAAATCTCTCCTGCTTTCTATGCGTACGATTACGACCCTCATCAATCGTATTAATCGTTCGAAAATAAATCGGTACGAGCTTATTTAGATGGTAGACGTGGATAAGATCAGGAACGTTGGTATAATCGCTCACGTAGACCACGGGAAGACTACGCTTACGGACGTAATATTGTCCGAAGGGGGTGTGATTTATGAGAAGCTTGTAGGAGAGCGCTTCCTCGATTACTTAGAGATAGAACGTCAGCGCGGTATTACGGTAAAGCCTGCCGTGGCCACGTTCAAGTTGGGGGACGTGATCGTAAACCTCATAGATACACCGGGACACGTCGACTTCTCGCCCAAGGTAACGCGCTCTCTGCGTCTTATGGACGGAGCGATACTCGTCGTAGACGCTGTAGAGGGAGTTAGGAGTCAGACTCGTCAACGTTTACGCGCGGCTCTCGAGGAGCGGGTGAAACCCGTGTTGTTCATAAATAAGATAGATAGGCTCATCAAGGAGCTAGAATACACTCCGGATCAAATACGCGTCCGCATCGAGGAGATCATATTAGATGTAAACGACCTCATCGAGGAATTTGCCGTCGACAAGATACAACGCGCATGGCGCGTTAAGCTTCAAGATGGTAGCGTAGTGTTCGGATCCGCACTATATCGTTGGGGCCTCTCCGTCCCGTTTATGATGCGCACGGGAATCAAGTTTAGACACATATATGAGAATCTAGATCGCGCCCACGAGTTAGCGCCTCTAGGTAAGATCATGACGGACCTCATACGCGATCAAATACCGTCCCCGAGAGTTGCTCAAAGATACCGCATGATGAGGCTTCGGAGCGGTGAGGCGAATAAATCTTTGCTCGCTTGTGAACCCAGCGGGCCGACCGTAGCTCGGATCGCGAAGCCCGTGTTAGAAAGGCGCGAAAGAGAGTATATCGTGCGCGTGTTTAGCGGTACGTTAAGGGAGGGGCAAAGGTTCGGGGACATACGCGTGGACAAATTATACGTACTTCAAGGGCGTCGTCGTAAGCACGTAAGAGAGTTACCCGCGGGGATGGTCGGGTTAATAGTACTCTCTAAGAACATAGAGCCCCCAATAACGCTCTCCGAAATACCCGGTGAATTTAGGCCCCTAAAGCACGTAGACGTGGCCGTGATATACGCCACGATCGAGCCTAAGGACATAAGGAAAATCGAAGACCTAAAGAACGCTCTAGAGCTCATCAAGCACGAGGAGGACTTCTCACGGAGGGAGGATGAGAAAACCGGGGAGATCATCGTATATGTACGCGGTACAGTCCATCTAGGTGCGATAGAAGAACAACTCAAGAAGCGCTCGATCGAAGTATACATCTCAGAGCCCATGGTGATATACAAGGAAGGACCCACGAAGATAGGGGAGTCGAAGAACCGCCTCGTGAAGATCGTGCCCACGGATTACGACTCCATCGATGTTGATGCTGAGGGTGATCTAGTAGATACTTTACTATACCGGCGCGATCACGGTCCTATACGGGGGCTACCCGTCACCAGAGCGAAGATATATGCGGCCCCCGACGCTTCCGAGCACGACATACTAGAAGCCGTGATGGACTCCAACCGGTCCGTCTTTGAACCTTATTACGAGTTCGAGATCACAGTCTTATCCGACTATCTAGGGAAAGTATTGGAGACGCTTCAAAAGATGGAAGCGGAAATCCACGAGGTTACCGACGCGGAATCCAGCCGCTATATTAAGATACGCGGTGTGATGCCCGTACGTTCGTTCATAGAGTTCTCCTCCGAACTTCGCTCCGTAACCGAAGGCAACGTCGACCGGATATTGAGGTTTAAGGAGTACCGCCCCTCGCCTCGCTTATCTAAGACGATGAAGCGTATTCGGGAGTTGTGAGTATTAATATTAATGGTCTTTTTGAGGGGTCTGTTATGTCTGAGATCGAGAGCGTGATTCGTGCCGTGGAGGAGGAACGCAGACGGAGGGAACTCAAGGAGGGATTCTGCGCTTATAGGAAAAAGCACCTTAGGGGGACGATATGTACCCATCCTTACGCTATACCCGGAGTCCCGTGTAGTAAAGCTACGTGTCCCATATTTAATCGCGTGTACGCCTCCTTACGTTACGGCATGGACGGGAGGCTACACCTGCGGGTAAAGAGGACCGAAGAGGACGGAAAGCCTGTGCGGGAGGATCGGACCGAGAATAGAGAGCTCACTAAAGAGCTCATAGAAGAAGCCGCTAAGCTTCTACCCGAGGAACTTCGCGAGGTGTTCTTAAGAAAAGCTAAGGCCTTAGCCCCTGACCTTTTTTGATACCTTAACGATACTCCCTAAGAACGAGGATACGAACACAGGTTTCGTTGAGATAAATACGTCTAATATCCCGTAGAATTCCCTAGCCATCGCGTATGAAGCTATAACGCTGAAGTTTATCTCGACCGCGACGACCGCGGAAGCTATTAACGCGTTCGCGATTCCCCGTATCCTGCTATCCGTGAAGAACGTGGAGAGGACCCCCATAATAAACCCTGGAACGCCCAGAAGCGTCCGTAAGTATATTTCGGACACGCGCGAATAGTATAAGCCGGTAAATATCGTGAGCGGATAAAATCCCGCGAGGGCTCCTACTATGAGAACCAAGTTATATATCGCGAAAAACGCCCGGGAAAGTATTAGAATCAAGAACAGCGAGACCTTCATACTTTACACCTATCTAAGACCTCTTGAATTAGTTCTTTATACGCTCCTAACCGAGAACGCGGGTTCATCACGTCGCGTATCCTTTCTACGTCGACCCCACATTCCCTAGATAATGCCTCCGCGAAGTCCTCACCGTATTCCCGAACGCGCATAGCCGCCCTTCTTACTATCTCGTGTGCTTTATCGCGTCCGAACTTCTCACTCAAGAACTTCATCAGAGCCTCGGACATTACTAGCCCGCCGGTTAAATCGAGGTTACGCCTCATATTATAGGGATGTACGACCAACCCGCTCATCACTTTATGAGCATCCATGAGCTGTTGATCTAGAAGTATGAACGCGAGCCATAACGTGGATCTCTCAAAGGAACTATTCGTTAGGTCGCGCTCGTGCCGTAATACTATGTTCTCTAAGGCCCCTAAAGAGATCGAGCGGAGGACGCGAGCGAGTCCGGAGACGCGCTCCATGCGTATCGGGTTCCTTTTATGAGGCATAGCGGAGGATCCCACCTGCTTTTTTACGTCGAACGGTTCCTCTACCGAGAGTATTTCCGTCCTTTGAAGGTTACGTATTTCCGTCGCTAATCTATCTAAGGAACTAGATACTAAGGCGATCCGTAGGTATAGTTCGGCTAAACGGTCGCGAGGTACCACCTGTGTCGATAGCCCTCTATTAAGACCCAGTTTCTCCATGAGCCTACGTTCGATCTCGATACCTTTAGGCCCCCGATACGCGTGATGACCCAAAGCTCCGCTGTATTTCCCTACGAGCACGCGTTTCTTTATCTCGTTTAAACGCTCTAGATGGCGTAAGAATTCATCCGCGAACACGGCCATCTTAAGCCCAAACGTATAAGGTTCCGCATGTACACCGTGAGTCCTACCCACACATAGTACGTCCTCGTACGTCTTCGCCAATTTACATAAGTCTCTTATTAAATCCTTTAAGCGCCCTTCTATGATACCTAGAGCCTCCTTAATTTGTAACGCCATAGCTGTGTCGAGTATATCGTTCGAGGTCGCCCCTAAGTGAACGTACTTACCGTATTCTCCCGAGAGCTCAACCAAGGCCTTAACTAAAGCTACGGTC
>JAMOTR010000007.1 GCA_027068385.1 Candidatus Heimdallarchaeota archaeon | reverse complement strand
GAGGGGGCGCGCGTGGTAGAGGCTCCGGAAAGGGCTTATGAAGAAGTAGTAAAGGCCTCTCTCGAAGGTAAGTACCACCCATGCGGGCGTTGTTCCTCGATCATAGAGGAAACCGCGTTGAGGAACTCGTCCTACGACGTAGTAGTATTCGGTCACCTCTTACCTTCGGGGGTGGGAAGCATACGCCTGTCGTCCGGAAAGATAATACGGAGCCTACCCGCCTCTTTGGGCCTAAGTAAGTCGGATACCGTATACTTCTCGACGGAGGGGAGGATGGATTATGAATATAAGTTCGGGTGCATGCTTCTGCATCAGTTACACAAGAAATACCCGCGGATGAGACTCGTATCGATTAGGCGCGTGATACGCGAGACCGTAGCGGGCGTATTGCTTCCGTCTCAGGCCTATGATTACATAAAATCGATCCTCGCATAGCTTCTTTAACATAGAGCGGAACTCTTTAGGGAAGAACGGAATGAGTTCACGCCCGTTACATCTTACGGACCCTACGTAATCCTCCCCGAGCTTTAGGATGTAGTATCCGGGTTCCGCCTCATAAGGGACGCGCTCCCCTCTTAAGAGCCTACAGAACGTCTCCACGTCTATTTCTATGACGTTCTTCTTCGCTAGCCTCCCGAGCCGTGAGCTCGTGTATACGTTAAGCCTTATACCGTCCTTCTTTAGCTCTCCTAGATATATACCGCGACGCTCTACGAATGGTACCTTTATGTCGTATTTGCGGAAGAACCGTACTTTCCCCTTTAAGGTCACGTCGAACTCCCCCTCTAGCTCTATTCCATAATTTTCTAAGAGCTTTTCACGCGCCTCTTCCGACATACTATGGGGCTCGGTGAGGTTACGTTTAACTTACTTCTTGAGAATTAAGAGTATGTCCTCGGTGAGGGACGAACTTCGGGACATCCTGAGGCTTAGGCCTAACGAAAAGATAGACGTTTATGAGCTAGCCCGCTTAATAGGAAGACCGGCCGAGCAGGTGCTACACGCGGCTCTATATTTGGATAAACACCTAAGGAGCGAGGGGGAGGGTAGAATCCAAATTATCGATCCCGTGTGTAAGGATTGTGGTAAGAGGATACCCCTAAAGGCTAAAGTCGGTAAGATCTCCCCCATCCCCTCTAAGTGTCCTTATTGTGGGTCCTCTAGAATAGAGGGTCCCCGGATAGTGTATCGCCCTAAGTAAAAACCCTCTTTTTCTTTAACCGCTTGATCACTCCCGCGAGTACTATTATAGCGATCACCAGATAAGTGAGCCGCATCGGGGTCTCATTCTCCTTTTCCTCCCCTCCTTCATGAGTCTCCTCTCCCTCTACCGACACGTATACCACGGATTTCGCCACAAGATTTCCGGAGACCGCCTTTACGAGTATCACATGATCGCCCGCATTCAGGTCGATCGTAAAGTTGAACCTGTGATAACCTAGGGTAAAGTTCCTCACTAGTATCTCATTATCGTCCACGTATATCGCTAGCTCGCCCGAATCGCTCGCGTTCACGTCCACTATGAGGTTCATCGGATCGTTTACCACGGATCCGTTAGATGGGGATATAATGGTAACCGATAGATAATCGTGAGAGGCTATGGGGGGAAGTACTAAGGAATGTTCCCGATCCCGCTGGAAGGCCTGATGAAAATACTCCGCGAGGTCCTCGGAGTATATTATTACGCCCGCCTCGCGGTTGTTATTGAACGCGTTATCGCTCCGATTTGCAGACGAAACGACCACTATTCTTCCGTCTATGATCATCGTCTTAGTATGTATGGCCGCGAAGATGGGTTCCACCGGGACGTTTTCCGCGTTCGTTTCCGTGGGTCCCCGAGCTACCCGAACCCCGTGATCGCGTAGATATTGTACCACCGACGCCTGAAGATCGCTATAGAAACCTATAATCACGCGCACGTTCACGCCTTTCGAGGCGGCCTGTATGAGGGCTTGTATTAATGGGCTCGTATCGTCTATGCTATCCCGCCGGAGTTCCGCGTAAGCTATCTCCACCTCTACGCTCTCCGTCGCTGTGAGTATTAGCCTCACGTACTCGTTTACTACGGAAGAGTTAGGGAGCACGAACGGGATTATTCTCTCGACGTTCGTCTCTAGCGTCCCGAAAGGATGCGGATAAGAGCCGTGTTCTACGTGATAGCTTACGCTTTCTCCCGTCCCCTGACTCTCATCGTAAGGTTCACCGCGAGAGAAATCTTGAAGGAACACGGAGGCGTAGAAGGTAGCGACGTTAACGTCGTAAATGATCACGCCCCGCTCGCGGTTTCCGTACGAAGGATCATAAGGGACGCTCGTCTTAGCGAAGTTCCCCGTGAAGACCATCACCGTGGAATTATCGACGATGAGGTACTTAGCGTGCATATACCTATAATCATGGGGAGCCCGACGCACGTGAGCGCCCGCTTTAGTAAGATTGTATGCCGCATATAGCGTGTATTTATCTTCGAAGTGGCTCACGTGGTGATCCTCGAGGAGCACATACACTTGAACCCCCCTATGTAGCGCCTCGTTCAATTCGTCTAGGAGCCGAGGGTTTGAGAAAGAATACACGGCTAAGTATATCGTATGAGTAGCGTTTTCTATGAGGCTCGATATCGTGGGAAAAGAATTATCTGGGGATAAGAACGCGAGCACGTGGACCCCTTGATCGGGCGTCGGTAGGGGTACTGGGATGATTAAAAGAAGAAATAATAAAGCCTTCATCGGAAAAAGATTCGCTCCTCCGATATATTTGTAGGCGGCATCGGTCCTTTCCGTATTCCTTGAGTAATCCGCCGGAGCATTACGAGCCTTATGGATCCGCACCTCGGACAAGCGGGTTTAACTAATATATGGTTACCCTTACGGAAGAACTTATAGACGGGCTGAGCGAATTTATGACCACAGTCTAGACACACATAAAGATCGGTACGAAACCTCTTATCCGTCGCCACGATATAGTGTGCTCGGAACGTTAAAATATGAAACGTAAAAGTTACTGAAGAAGACGGTAAAAAACCTCGTCCCTTCCTAAACACATATACGTTGTTCTCACTAGAGACGAGCTTGGGGTTATCGGTCCGAATGTAGGCTAATACGTAAGCGATGAGCTTGGCGTCCCGCTTAAGCTTTATGCGAAGCTCATCATCGGAGGTCTCAATCTCCTCTATAGGGCTTCCGTGTATATCGGCGTTGATTTGCTCAACAGCCTCATGAAGATCAGAAGAGAAGCTGTTCTTTACGTACTCGGCTATGCGAGAGACGAATAAGTTACCCACACCAGGGCTATCCAATAGTTCGTTAATTACCTGTATGATAGCGTAGCGCACGGCCTTAAATCCATCAATGATCTTCTCCTGCTTGCCCGTGATGTGAGTAAGGTCAATACCACTCTTGGGGGCTTGAGCCAAATAGGCGTTGATTATAGCGTTAGCGTCCTCGGTGAGAAATCCATGGTCCTTGACCAAAGCGTCGCGCACCCTGAGGAAAAACGCATTAGCGCCCTCCCCCATAAGGTCATGTAGGGCATTTATAATCGCCCTATCTAGGATCATGATCATCTTATTGCCCATTAGGGTATATAAAAATATTCTATTGAATGATTATCGAGCTTATAATACGTGCCTTTTTCTTTAACTTTTATTTGTCGGGGACTATCCGAGTACCCGTTTTACCCTCTAGAGCTTCCTTCGCTTTATCTAGGCTCGTAATCACCGCGGGTTTTCCGGTAGCCTTTACGAACCTTATAGCGGCTAATATCTTAGGGCCCATATTCCCGGGCGGGAAGTGTCCTTCCTTATAATATTTCTCCGCCTCGCTTACGGTCATCCTATCGAGGGGTTTCTGTTCGGGAGTGTTGAAGTTAAGGTACACCTTCTCTACGGCCGTGAGTATCATGAGCATATCCGCGTTAACGGCTTCAGCGACGCGCTCGGAAGCTAGGTCCTTATCGATCACGGCTTCCACGCCTTTGAGGCCGTCTTCGGTCTCTATTACGGGTATTCCTCCACCTCCTACGGTAATAGGTATGATCCCAGCGTCCAAGAGCTTCTTCACGCTCTCTATCTCTACCACGCGCTTAGGATCGGGAGAAGGTACCACGCGGCGCCGCCCGCGGCCTACGTCGAGCTTCATGATCCGGCCCTTCTCCTTCATCAGCCTCTTCGCCTCTTCCTCAGTATAAGCGGGCCCTACGAACTTCGTGGGATTTTGAAACGCGGGATCGTTCGGATCTACTACTACTTGAGTGACGATCGTAGAGACTATCTTATTAATTCCCCTCCTCCTTAGTTCGTTCTGGAGGCTCTGCTGTATCATATATCCAAGCCGCCCCTGGGTCTCAGCGTTTAGTACGTCTAGCGGAAGGGGCGGGACGACGTCCTTAGCGATCTCGTTCTGAAGGAGTAAAGCTCCCACCTGGGGGCCGTTTCCGTGAGTTATTATGATCTCATGACCGTCCTCTATGAGGTCCGCGATGCGCTTCACGGCTATCTTAACGTTTTCTAACTGCTCCTCATAAGTTCCCTTCTGTCCCTTACGTATGAACGCGTTACCTCCTAAAGCTACGACTATGCGCATCGAGTAAAAACGTCTTCGAGTAGTTATCGGTATCGACCTTATCGGGTCTTCACGCGAATATAATACGCCCGGTAAAGGGGCCCCTAAGATTCTCTCGTTCCATACTCCATCATGAGGGCGGAACTCTATGAGTACCGCGTCGTAGTCTAACAGGTACATGCTCAGCGGCCGGAGTATTCTCTTCCCGTTTTCGATGGCGTAAGGCTCGTCCGTCTCCTTCCAATAATCCGCGCTTCTCTTCCTCAATATCCCGCACTCGTACTCGTATTCTATTTTCATCCCCTCAGCGTATAGAGTTCCCGATGATAACTCCCGCGAGGATATTATGAGTTCTTCCTCAAGATACTCCGCGAGCCTCTTAGCGAGCTCTAACGGATCCCTGGAGCGCTTTAGTTTATACGGGGGCCTCCGCGAGAACGTGTAAAACGGGAGTAAACGCGGGAGGTCTACGTACGCGTATTCCGGGTTTAACTTCAGTAAATGCGGGTGATAAAAGCGGGTAAAAACGATCATAGGAATTCTAGGATCGCCCCTAAGATAAGTACGGATAGCGGAACTGTGATGTTATCGTATCCTCCGGGCGTTATGAGCTCCGCGATAGCGCCCACTATTATAGGATATACGAGGTACTCTATCGTAATGTCGAAGCCGAAGAGCCGGAGGTAGAAGACCCCAGCTATGAGTGCTCCTACGATGAACCCTAAAGTTCCGGAAAGGCTTCTAGATCCTATCCTTATGTATCCGCCCGTTAAAGCCGCTAGCCCATCGCCCCGACCTAAGACCACGTTAGCCATAATAGCCCGCACGCGTAGTTTGGGGACTAGGACGTACGTAAGCATGAGGATAGTGGCCATGATCGTGAAGTAGAAGGTCCCTCCTAGGAGCTCTTTAGGATCCCCGGTGCGGCTCATGGAGCGAACGAAGGGGTCGTCGGGAGGGGCGCGGGACTTTACAATGAATATTATCACGAACAGTATCGGAGGTATAACCCGTATCCGCTTGGTCCGATGATCTAGATAAGCGAAGTACCGGAACAGAGCCCGGTTGCTCACCCGTATATGAATTAACTTCCTGGACGTGTTCTTAGAGATCTTTCCGGCCGCTACTAAGGAGTCGGATATTTTTATACCGATGGCTATGAAGACGATTACTACGAATGGGAAGATTAAGTTATTTATCCGTGGCTCCATGAAAGAAAATCGATTTAATAAAAGAATATTGCCCCTCATAAGCGCCTCAGTACCCTCTCGGTCTCCCGCGGAAGCCCTAAGACGTAGAAAACTAGTTCCAAAGGTAAGATCGTGACGTTCTTTCCCACGGATTTCACGAGGTCTTCTACTTCCTTTACGGGCGTCACTAAGCGGTCGTCCTTGTATAAGGGAACGTACTCCCCTAGGCTCTCGTAGGGTATCGCGAGTATGTACTTAAACTTCAACCTCTCGCTCGTCTCGAGGCCTATCTTTATGTCGCTATAATCTGGAGGTATGGAGGACTTCACCTCGATTCCTATGATATCGTCCGAATTGTTGAGGTTAAAGTAGAGGAAGTCTACCCTGGGGGCGGAACTTATGGGATACATGGTAATATATCCTCTAAACGTGTTCTCGTAATAGTCGGCATGAACCTTAAGGGCATGAGCGATGACGCTCTCGAACCTCGAACCAAAAGAGAGTTTAAAGTTCAACCTCGCGAGCACGTGATACGAAAAGAGGCTCAGTGGAGTAGCCTTAGGGGGCAAATTGGGCACGCTGCGGGAAGTAATAGCCCCTATTATCGCGTCTATGTCTCTTTTATTCTTTATCCGCCGGCGGGGTAATATAAGGAGCGTGTTGAGGGCTAACCTACTCACCGCGTCGTCTTTTAGTTTATTCTTCCCAGACTCTTGCTCGAGCGCCCTCTTAATGATCTCTATAACGGTTCTGAAGTCTATTCTAACGCCCCTGTACAAGTTCTCATCGATCTTCTCCTCAAGGTCCACGTGAGCTTGAAACGACTCTCTAAGAGTATCTATGAACGCGTTTACCACAGCGTCTATGTTTTCCTCCCCCAACGCTATGGTCGGCACGCCTAAGGTCTTCTTATACTCCTCATAGGCCTCGATTACTTTGGGGTGGAGCCTATAGTAATTGAGTTCGGAGACGATGAGCTCGGACTCTAAGAGGAACCTTAGTATCCTCTCGTTAGTCCTAAAGGTCCTAAAGAAGACGTCCAAGCTCTCTTTTTTGGGACTTATGTACCTCTTTATCCTACCGGTACGAGGCGTCGTGGGGAATATGATGCGCTTGTCGGATTGGGACATAAATATGCGCGTGATTTCGAAGGAGAGCGTAAGTACGTCGTAAGCGTAGCTTCCGGTGAGTATGATGATGAAGTCCCCCACCTCCTCCCCCCTTCTTATCTTCTTATAGGGGGCTCCGAACGGCTCTAAGAACCTCTTTAGTCTTATGATGGGTACGTTAAACGCCTCGTCTATCACCACGAATAATTTCTCTCCTTCTAGTACCCTCCTAGCGAGCTTAGCTCCGAGCTTTCCCACGTCATCGGTGCCGAACCGCTCGTCCTTTCCCCTCTTTATCTCGTAGTACAAGAAGCGATAACCTAACTTCTCTTGCGCGTACTCCCCGAGCTTTATCGAGGAGGCGGTCTTACCCATGCGGCGCATACCGTATATAACATACACGAAGTAGTCCCTGGACCTATTTTCAAGCTCGTTTTTAATTTTATAATACCGCACGGGAGCGAGCTCCTCGTCGAAGGTATCCGGATACTTGAGCTCCTCCTTTAGCTCCTTAAGAGTAATGAAGGGGGCCATTCCAAAGAAGACATAAGTAAGGTTTTAAGGATATTATATTAAATGTTTCGCGCAAAAATGGCGACTTATCACTCTTTTTCGATCAATTATATCAAAAATCTAGTGGAGGACGCTAGGATAGAAGTAGAGAAGTTCTACGATCTAAACTTAATTTCCGTAGAATCGCCCGTTTACTACCCTTTATACGCCCTCGCGAACGTTATAGATGACTTCGCGGTGAGGATTTACGAACTACCCGAAGACTATAAGAAGAGGGTCATAAGACTCAGGAAGAGAGCGCTTAAGGACCCGTTCTCACAAGTTGAAGTACATATAGTAAGGAGCTTAGAGAACCTCGAGAGCAGGTTAGAGTTCATTATAAATCATAAGAGTAGCCGGACCTCGATCGTACTCATCGACGCGTTCCTTCCCCTATCTCATAAGATCGATATCTATGAGAAGGCGATAGAATACGATCTATTGTATTTACCCGCGTTAAAACCCGGGGACGTCGAGGAGCAAATAGAGAAGCTCAAGGAGCACGGCATTTACGAATGCTTCTTAGATATGGCCGTGTTCGGTCCGGATACCGTGGATAGAATAAGAAGGTACGAAACGATCACGTACGTCTATGATTCCATAATTAACACGAAGATACACGCGGTCCTCTATAAGGAATCGTTACGCTCCCTTTGGGAGACATTCTTAGCGGTTAAAGAGATAAAGGATCGGATCAGGCATGCGACCGCTAAGGAGGTCAGGGAGGGGATCATAACTTTAGTATCGGAGCCCTCAAAGGAGCTATTCGAAGAACTCATCAAAAACAAGCCGACCTACGACATCACGAAGAAGGTGTTCATCTCCATAATCTTAGGGAGCCCGATGGTGATTAAGCGTAAAAATCAGACGCACCGCTTATCTGGAGCCGAATTCGTCACGGCATCGTTTTAGGACGTACATCCTCTTCTTCTTTTTAGGCTCTTCACCCGTTATTTCCTTATACTTCTCATGAGCTTTCGGCCCGGCTATGATCGTTCCCCTAGGCGTCCTTATTACGATCGTGAAACCGCGCTTGTTCGCTAAAGCGGCTATTTTAGTGGCCAACTCCCGGTCCTCTATTTTAGCTTCTTCCTTACCTAAGTAGGTCTCAGCGATCCTCTCTAAGGCTTCTTCATAACGCTTCTTATACTTCTTCCGCTCTTCGAAGAAGCGCCTTACGGTCTTTGGTAGCTCCTCGGGCTGTACGCGTAATATACTAGAGGTCTCCTTTAGGATGCGCTCGACGTTTTGAATGTACTCTACAGCGCGCTCGCCCGCTACGTATTCTATCCTCACTACACCGTCCTGTATGCGCTTAGTACGTACGATCTTAAACGGTCCTATTTCTCCCGTGTAGTCCACGTGAGTGCCTCCGCAAGCTTCTACGTCCCGATCATCTATCCTTACGATTCTAAGTATCGCCCCCGGCACGGCACCGCCTTGATATATGCGCACCCCATATTCTTTCTCCGCTAAAGTGCGGAGCATCCGATCTTTATATACGCGCCTGTTTTCCATGATCACCCTATTCACGAGGCGCTCGATCTCGCGTATCTCATCGTCGCTTAGCGGCTTATAATGAGTGATGTCTAAGTGCGCCTTATCCACGTCCTTCTCCGCACCGTGCTGCCGCACGTGAGGCCCTAATATCCTCCTCGCCGCTCCCAGAAGTACGTGGGCCGCTGTATGATGTCTCGTGAGCGTGAGACGCCTCTCCCGATCTATCGACCCGTGTACCTTGTCCCCCTCTTTGAACGGATTATTATCGAGCTCGTGTATCACTACCTCCCCAACCTTAAACACGCGCGTTACGTTCGCCTCCGCACCATCCTTCGAGAGCTTGCCCGTATCGTACTTTTGTCCTCCCCCTTCGGGATAGAAAGCGGTCTGATCTAATACCACGTAACGACCCTTAGACCGTATTACGGTAGCGTCGAACTCCCTTATCCTCCGATCCTCATAATACAACTTTCTCGTGGGCTTTAACGGGGGAATCTCGAACTCCTTACGCTCCTCCTTCCTTTCTTGCTTCACGCGCACGCGCTTGTAGAAATCGGGCGGTATGGATACATCATGACCCATGCTTTTAGCTATCTCCGCTACGGTTTCAGGAGGTATTCCGAACGAAACGTAGAGCGTTATGAGGTCCTCCACGTCGATCCTCTTCTTTTTCTTAAGGATCTTCTTCACCTCACGAGTCCCCGTCTCTATCGCCTTCTTATAGCGTTCGCGTTCTACCTTAAACACGTCCACAATCACAGGCCGCGCCTCCTCTACGCGCGGGAAAGAGATCTTCATCCGATCTATCATGCGCCTGAAGAGTTCCTCCCGCTCTATTTCGAAGCCGTATAACTCCGATAAGCTCAGGGCGCGCCTTAAGATCGCGCGTAAGTTATATCCTCCCCCTACGTTCGACGGTATACCGCCGTCTGGTAGGGCGAAAACGAGCGTGCGTACGTGATCTAGAATCGTATATATCGCCTGTATAGGTCCTATTAAGCGCTTGAGCTCGTTCGGATCGTATCCCATGATCCTAGAGATCTCCGGCCGCACGTCCGCTACGCGTACTTCGGAGAAGTCGTAACGTCCGGCTATAGAGTAGAACTCCCCCAATAACTTCTCGTCGTATTCTACCCCCAAAGAGCTCCTAAGCCGATCGACTAGCGGGCCGAAGGAAGCTTCGTATATGGTGGGAGAACCTAGAGTATACCGGGCGATCCTCTCTATCCCCCAACCCGTATCGATTACCTTCATGGAGAGCTCCTTAAGCTCACCGTCACGCACCTCGTATTGCATGAATACGGTGTTTACGAGCTCCAAGCCTCCCGCGAACGCCTCCATGCTCGGTCCCGCGTTACCTCCCCCGCTCCGCCGGTCTTCCTTATAAGTGATCTTCTCCTTAGGTATCCTCGCTACCTCCGTAAGAAAGCGGAAGTTGAGCTCGAGGGCCTTTTCCTTCCGATAACCGTCTTTAACGTATTTCTTCCGATCCTCGGGGATTCCGTGGAAGCTATGCTGACCTCCCATCACGAAGCACGTAAGATGCCTCCCGGTCTTCCCTATATTATCTAGGTCGTTGAAGTCCCCTCCGAAGCGTAAGCTCGGTTGGGCTATTACTAACGGGTTCCCGGGCGGGGGTACGAGCCCCTTAACGACCCGAGGCTGGAATACGGCTATAGAGGCTATCGTGAACTCTATATCATCGCGCCGCCTAGCGACCACGGGATAAGGCGGAACTACCTCGTGTCCGTGCCTCTTGAAGAACCCTATCCGCTCCCTGATGGCGTCGTGTATGTTCCGGCCGAGCGTCTTGCGTCCTATGAACGAATATCCTCCCTCGCATAACGAATCTCCGCACGTCTCGCGATCTGGGTCTAGAGTCCGAAAGTACTCCCCGCACTTTTTACACTTCTTGCGCACGTATCCGAGCTCCTTTAGTATCTCCATTAGAGCCTCACCCTTTAAGCGCTATCTTGTTTCTCCGCTAAGTACTCTTCTATGGGTCTAGGATCTTGGTTCCGTACAGCCTCCTTAAGCCTTCTCAGCTCCTCCTTAATATCCTTCCGCGGCCTTATACCTTCCGGCTTCCCCGCCTTCAGGGGCTCGCTTATGAGTACATACCTTCTCCCGAAGTTCTCCGAGAGTAGCTTAAATAGCGTGAGCATGCTCGGGGGCTTCCGAAGACCGCGTTTTAGTAGATAATATTGAAGCGTTCCCGGATCCGCGTGTACAGGATTCACGCTAACCACGCGCACCCCGTCCTTATCGACGTCCTTAAGAGTCCTCTTAGCGTCCTCATAAGCCTCAAACTCTAGCATCATCGGAGGCTTTAGTAGGACGTACGCTTTTACCCCGAACGCGTATTTCTTAGCTATCTCTAAGGCTTTGAGGAAGTCCTTCCGGAGGAATCCCTTACGTATATGATACAAGCGAACGACGTCGTTTGATGTTTCTAGGCCTATCGCGGGCATTATATGAGCGTGAGTATCGAGTTCTACAAGGCGATCGTCGACGAACTCCGGGCGCGTCTCTATGAAGACCTCCTTTACGCTCTCTGGGATCTTTGAGAGGAACTCCTTAAGGAGCTTGAACGGCACCTCGCGCTCGTCCAAGACGGAACCGGAAGAATACAGCATCAGGGCCTGAGGACGCTCGGATTCTAAGCGCCTAAGTACTAACTTAAGATCGCGCTCCACGTTTATCTCCTTAGGCTTATACTGAGGATACGGACACATCGTACATCCTCCGTACCTATACCACCGACACGCTTCCGTACCGATTATCGCCACCAAGGCCTTAGAGACCCCGAAGTACGTACGGGTGCGATATACGAAGATCCTAGGGTACCTTACAAGTCTCTCGCGCCTTATTCTTAAGAGTAAATCGTACATGCGCATCAGAAGCTACCCCACTCATCATTTAAGGGTTCAGAGGGAAACACCGCTCATCATATACTAATTAAAAATCACTCTTCCGAGTTATCTTCGTTTTCGTTCCGCGAGATCTTCACTGCCGGCTCCATCTTCGATTTCTTCTTTATCTCCATAGCGCGTTTACGCAAGAGCTCTAGGTATTCGCTCTCCCTCCTTCTCCTCTCGGCTTCCTTCTTTATCTGAGGCTCGACTTTCTTGAGTATCTGAGCGAGCTCTAGGGCTAGTTTTTTACCCTCTTCTGTGAGGCGATATTTCATCCATTTACCCTCTTTTACGACTTCGACGTATCCCTGTTGGATTAGTTTGCGCCTTAGTAACTTATGAGCGGACGAGCGGGAAATGTATAGGTCGTTCGTAGCATCAGTAAGCCTTATCCGATCGTCCTTACTAGCCGCGTATAATAAGAGAGCGATAGTCTTCTTAACGCCGTTTAGGTACCCTGAGAGCGTCTTATTTAAGTTCTTCCCTACAAATTTCCTCCTTAGATATAAATCGAAGTCCCCTTCCGCTACCCTCTTAGCCATCTCCTCTAAATTAATTTCGACCTTCATGTGCGTATTACGGGTTCGATATAAAATGTATTTTCTTTCGGGCCATTTTATATACTAAAATAGTACATCACAGCTATGCCCATTTAGAGCTTAACTACGGTAGGATCAAACTTTACCCTCTTAAGAGCCTTATTTATTAGCTTTTTGTCCGGAACGTGAACGTATTCCTCCATAACCCTCGCGAAATGAGGCTCTACTTTATGATCTTTGATGTTCTTAGGAACGTATAAGAACCGACCATCGTCGAAGACTTCGTCGATCTCTCCGGAGTTTATCAGGCGCTTGATCGCGTTATCTAAAGCCGTAGAGAAGGGGCCTAGTTTAGCCACGTAATACTTTAGCCCCGTCTCGTTACGCACCCTCGCGCTTGAGTTTATGAGCCTCAGTATCACGTTAGCCGCGATTCTACGCCACACGAACTCGCTATCCGATAAATATACGATCTTGTGTATCGCCACTCTTGATGCCTTCCCGCGACGGGATACTACGTATCTCACGAGATCGTCGGGTCTCATTTTTCATCATCTTCCTCCTAGTTTTTCACCATGAAGATCAGAGAAGCGTTAGAGCTCTTAGAAGCGGGGCCTATTTTAAGAAGGTATTTTATCATAAACTTCTTCGACGGAGCCGTTACCACGTTAGGGGTGCTCATATCTTCTTATTTAGCCGGTCTAAATTCGCCTCTAGAAGTCGCGATACCTGTCCTAGGGGCGGGTATAAGTATGTTCTCATCGGGCTTCCTGGGATCGTTCTTCACAGAGCTAGCGGAGCGTGAGCGTGAGATGACTCAGATGAAGAATTATCTCTTAGAAGAGTTAGACGAAACG
>JAMOTR010000006.1 GCA_027068385.1 Candidatus Heimdallarchaeota archaeon | reverse complement strand
GTGAAGATAGAACTCTCTTACCCATCTCCCGACGATGAGTTGAAGATCATACGTCTAAAGAACGAAGACATAAGACCTACTCCCACGAGCAGGATCCTAGATGGTGAAACGATCATGAGGCTCAGGAGGATCGTGCGGAAGGACGTGTACGTGAGCGACGCGATCATGCGTTACATACGCGACATTATAGTAACGTGTAGAAGACACCCCTATGTACGCGGAGGACCCTCTCCAAGAGGTTCAATAGCCTTGCTCGGTCTCTCTAAAGCCTTCGCGGCTATGTCAGGAAGACCGTACGTGATCCCAGACGACGTTATAGAGGCGGCTAGGCGGGCGGTCCATCATAGGTTAATACTCAAGCCGGAGGCTGAACTGGAGGGTATAACGGGGATGTCCATCGTGGATCAAGTACTACAACAGATACCCGTGCCGTGATGATATATGATTACGCGTAGGGGTAAGATACACATCATTTTTGGGATCGTCTTGATGACGTTGTCGGTCGTCGTGTATAATCTAGCCGCTTATTCTACGCTCTTCGCGAGGCTTCAAGCCTATGATTTAATAAAGACCTTATTGCCCGGCTTATTCTCCGAGTCCCTGTTCTCAACCGCTCTCGCGTTCGCGATCGTAGGGGCCGCATTGATCATCGAGACGTTCGTGTCCATGCTCCTATTTACGCGTGCTGCGAAGGCTTCTTTAATCGTTCAGAAGACCGTAGATCGCGACCGCGTATTCGCTGGAAACTTCGTCACCGTAACGGTGCGCATTATCAATAAATCGCGTTCTCCGATACCCGTTGCCGAGGTGTATGATGCGATTCCGGACTCTATGGATCTCGCTCTGGGCGATAATTATGCGGTGTTAGCGATTCCTCCTCATGGATCCGTAGAGTTTAGTTACGTACTCTACGCTCCCGTAAGAGGTAAGTATAAGATAGGCCCAACAGACATCATCATACGCGACCGCGCGGCCCTGTTCTCGGTGAAGCGTACCGTAGAATCATACGTAGAAGTACTCGTATATCCCCCATATGAGGACGTGGCCAAGATAGAGCTTTCGCTACGGAGGAGTAAAAGCGGGTTCTTATCTGGAGTACACCAGTCGCTCGCGATCGGAACGGGAATGGACTTCGTAGGTCTGAGGAAGTTCTATCCCGGTGACGATCCGCGCTTCATAGATCGGAAGGCATACGCTAGATATAATGAGCTTATGGTGAAGGAGTTCACGACGGAGCGTGACATGCGCATATACCTTCTCATAGACTCTTCGTTTACGATGGGAATAGGGGAGGAACGTAATACGAAGCTCGATTACGCGATACGCGCCGCGATGGTATTAATGCGCATCGCTGAGAAGTCTAAGGACTTCGTAGGGATCGGGGCGTATCAGGAGAGACCCGTGTTCTTGTATAAGGCTAAGGCCCCTCATAGGATCAAGATGAAAGTGCTCGAAGACCTCGCGCTGTTGCAGCCTAGAGGCGTTCCGAATCTCGATAATATGGTGAGGCGTCTGTTCGCTTTAGATAGGCGTTTCGATGGAGTGTTCATAATCTCGGACCTCGAGGGGAACATACACAATACGATACAAGGAATCAAGCGTCTCTTAGCGAGGCGCACCCATGTGATAGTGATCGCTCCGTTCACCCCGTACTTCGAGCCGTACGAAGACTTAGGGGAACTAGGGAAATACCTAGCAGAGTCGTATTCTTATAAATATAGGCTGAACCGCATTGAGGCCGAACGTAGGATACGCGAACTGGGTGTCCCGGTGATCACCGTAGGTCCGAAGGACTTCATGAAGGAGTTCGTCAAAGCGCTAGTGGCCCTAAAGCGTTCGGCCGCGTTAAAGAGGTTGAGAATATGAGACTAAGGTTCCTCATACGGTACGCTATACGGTCGATCTCTCGGTTTTCTATAGTCTTGTTTACGCGGAGCGTCGACGCGCTATCGAGCGGCGCTACGAACTTCAAGATGATACTAGAGTCGCTACTCGCCTTAGCTCTAGCTTACTTGCTCGTTCTCTCTTACGGAGCCTCACTAAACGTGGCGATAGGTTACGTGGAAGAGGTATGGGGGATCCATTATACGGAGATAACGAAGGAGGTCATCATCAACGCGCTCATGCCCACGATACGGACGATAACCCTGTTCTTAGCGGCCGTTTATGCTTTCCGGTACTTATATGATGCGGAGTTATCCCACGCTTACGCGGGACTCTCTCTGAGCATCGTCGCGCTCTTAGTGGGAATCCTTACGGGACACGAAGTTCCTATACCCACGGTGTTCTTAGTTCTAGTATTACTCGCCCTCATCAGCTCGATCCACACGTATTATTATTCGGTAAACATGCTCGAACCGTACGCGATGCGCTTAAAGAGGATCAAGAACGTCCTAAACGGATATACTCACGTACCCGTAACGAGGCTTAAGGCGTACGTTGAGGAGATGAAGAAGAAGGATAGGAACTTCCGGTCGCGCCTCACTTTAGGGTCAGAAATCGCTAAGATAGGGCGCGTAGCGGTGGCCGCGATGGTGGGCTCGATACTTAGCATAGCGTTAGCGATAACACTCGCCTACGCTACCCGGTACCTCGCGCAGATAATCTTCAAGGCTTCCGTGTACGAGTCGATCTCGGTATCCGTCGAGACCTCCCAGCCCGAGATTTACATGATATTCATAGCGCGGTTAGGGTCCCTACTATACATCGTATCTCTGAGATACTCAGGGCTACTTAAGAGAGAATGACCTATTTTTATCGCGCTCGTCTTACAATAAATAGATCCCCATTACTCATACTATGGCGGAGTTCATAACTTTAGGATACGTGCTTAGTCCCGCTAGGCCCCCTATAATTCAGGCCGCTTTGCTCGAGGATATGGTTGGGGAGGTATCCGTGGGAGATCTTATCGCGATTCCGATAATCCTCGACGAAGAGCAAATGTACATACTCGGGAACGTCCTCAGCATAGAGGTAAGGAGACCGCTATTAGATAGGAACTCAAAGGCCCCCTATTCGCTCTCTCGCGGGGACACCATGAACTTGTTTGAGGACGTCGACGTGCTCGATATAGCGGACTTGGAGGACGTAGCGTACATAGCTTCTATCTATGTACACACGTTCATATACAAGAACGAAAAATACCCGGTTCACGTGGTGATTCCGGGAAGTAAGATCGTGAAGCCCCCTAAGCACATATTAGAATCCCTGGTAGCATCGGGGGAGATAGAGATAGGGAAGGTAAGAGGGGAAAACGTTCCCATTAAAATAAGCGAGAAGTGCATCTTTCACAGGAACCTCGCGATATTAGGGAGTGAGGAAGAGAAACTCAAAGTATTAGATAAGATCGTCAAACACTTCGAGGATAGGATGCCTATATTCTATCTAGGTCGGGGCATGGAGGACCGGGATACGCTACCTAATAATACGACTCCGGAGTCCGGAAAACGGAAAGTAGATAACCTTAAGAACCTAGCTAGGGTGCTAAACGAGATAGATAAAGGAGTGGTAATCGTAGAAGATTATAAAAAGCAAGCCGCAGGCCTCGTGCTCGGTCCCACCCCCATAGTACCTTATATGAGTAACCCCAAGACCGCTCGGATACTTCTAGGGTACAGCGAACACGGATATCTAACGTCCGTCCTTAAGCTCACCTCGTCTCTTATAATATTCGGACCCATAACCCTAGAGACTCATAAGCAGTACATCCGGATGAACGCCTTACACGGCATCGGAGAAGGGGAATTCTACGTGACCGGATGCCTAACGGAGGTACCCGTCGTCGGTACGATTAAGTGAGCGGGGCCGCCGGGATTTGAACCCGGGACCACGGGATTAGAAGTCCCGCGCTCTATCCAGGCTGAGCTACGGCCCCTATGGTCGTATGTGATCATGATATTTAAAACGATGATCTTCGACGCTTGATCATCTCCGTGATTTTATCGAGTAGCTTATCGAGGTTTATCTTCTCTTTAGCCGAAATCGCTATCCGCTCCCCTTCGTATCCCACCTCTCTCATGAACTCCTCTGGCGTCATGTCTTCGAGTAAATCTATTTTGTTTAACACCACGAGCACGTTCTCGTTTGGTACGAACTCTAACCCCTGATTGATCTTCGTGGTCACGACGAACGGCAAATCGTCCGCGCTTACTAAGAACAACACGAGATCCGCATACTTCATATCTAGAAGGTTGAGCTGAAAGCTTCCTATGAAACGGGGATCGACGTCTAATACGAACCCTATAGTGTCGACGAACATGATCCTATTACCCTTCCGCTCCAACGGCTTATACTTCGGGGAGAGGGTCGTGAAAGGCCTATCGCTCACCTCACGCGCGGCCCCCGTAAGAGCGTTAAATAGCGTCGTCTTTCCCGCGTTATAATATCCCGTGATACATACTATCGGAAAGCGTCTCTTGATTTTCTTGATCCGTTCTTCCTTCCGCTTGAGCCTCGCTTTTATCTCCTTTTCTAGTTTCGCCATGCGACGACGTATGAGCGATAGCATCCTACGATATCCGTATTCTCCTCCGGCTAGGAACCCGGGCCTATGTCCTCTATAGCGCATAGCGACCATAGCCTTCACTAAGGGGACCATAAGGCGGAGCTTAGCGTATTCTATCTGCAGCTTCGCGATAGGATCGTGAGCCTCCTGTTCGAAGATTAAAAGGGTAAGTTCGTAGCGATCTATAACGTCGATATTAAGATAGTTCGTGAGGTTGAGCTTCTGGTTGGGTTTCATAGAGTTATAAACTATGAACACATCGGCGTCGCGCTCCTCTACTATCTGCTTAATCTCCTCCACCTTCCCGCGACCGAAGAGCCGAGCGCTAGATGATTTCCTTGCCGATTGTATCACTTCGCCCACAACGTTTATCCCTATCGCTTCCGCTAAGCGCCTCAGCTCTAGTAAGCGTACCTTATACCGTACATGATCGTGAGGCTCTTTTACTATACCTAATATCGCGCGCTTATACATCACTTCTATGATATAAACAAGAATATATTCGGATGCTTAATCCGAGTCGAGATAAGAAAATGAGAACGTTATTAAACCTCCCCGATCGAAGAATCAAATCAGTTCGAAATATTAGAGTCTAAAGGAGCAGATGTTATGCGCGAATTAAAGAACGTAACGAGGGACGTTCTATTACTATACATATTAACGTTTCTCCTCCGCCTCGGCTTCGGGGCCGTGATCATAACGCTTACCTTCTATATGCGCGACGTCGGGTTCTCTTATTCCGAAATAGGCTTCGTTCAGATCACGTATTTCTTAGCGGAGATGCTTCTTGCGGGCGTTTTCGGATATTATTCGGACATTACTGGTCCGGTAACGCGGATAAGGAGGAGCATGCTTCTAGGGTCCTTAGCCTTAGCTCTATATTCGGGTACAGCCTTAATCGAGACGAAAAAGTACATAGTCATATACTTATCGATCGCTCACCTCATCCACGGTACGGCAGCGGCCATGAAGGTGACCCCTACGTTAGCTTACTTAGCTAGGGTGGACGAAAGATACCGCGGAATGCACATGGGCGGTTACGATATGTCCCTAAACCTGGGGCAAATCGCGGGCCTGTTCATAGGCGGGAGCTTGTGGACGCTCTTCGGAGCGGATAAGAACCCGCATCTGGCCCGGAAGGTATATCCGGTCTTATCTTCGTTCCTCTTATTAGGCCGGATCATATCTCATCTCATAGAAGAGATCGGTCCCTCTCCGAATAAGCCTGTAGCTAGAAACGCTTTAGATATGCTACTAGGATCAATTCGCGCGTTCTTCGCTGAGGAGCGTCGCGACCTAGCCGTTACTCGGATCAGCTATGCTATAGTTCTAGGTTCCGTAGAGGGGCGGGGGCCGTACGTGATTCGCCACTATCTAGGGGTGAGCGGGTTCGAAGGAGGAAGCGTGTCTGCCTTGATCGCGGCCTCCATAGCTTTACCCGCTCCCATACGGGGACGCGTATCGGATAAAATAGGTAGGAAGCCCGTGATGGTCATAGGGGCCTTAGGGTTCCCTACGCTAGGAGTTCTCGCGTACGTAGTTCGGAAAATGGGCGTAGATCCTATACATGAGACGCTAAAGTTCGTTCTCTACATCTCGCCCGGGTTCTTCCTCATAGGAGCGCTCATACCCGCGATTCTAGCTAAGCTAGGGGATACCGCGGGAGGCATGTTCGGAACCTCTATGGCCGCTTATCACTTCGCTATAGCCTTAGGAAACATGACCGGAATCATGGCCGGAGGCGCTATGATGCAGTTAGCCGAATCCTTAGGATATCCCGGATACTACGGATTCGCGGCTTTCGTAGGTCTCTTCATCATCACGGCGATACTTGGGACGTTCCTCATAAAAGAGGATAAAAAGGTCGACGCAGCCGCTCAAGAATAATAGGTAGCCGTTTTTCGGCATCACCGCGTTTATTTAGCTCTACTACGTGCGTCTTTAGCTCGATGTAACGCTTATAGAACTTATCTATGTTCTTTCCGAACGTGAGTACGACCGTTTTATCCGCGTCGAGTACCCCTGTTATTAGAGGCCGAAACTCCGGATGTAAGAGCTCCATCTTCCCTACCTCATCGATGGCCACGCGATCCTCGTTAAGCGATTCTTTTAATATCGATACGATCTCGTCTAGAGCCCGCTTGTCGACGATGTACTTTCCTATCCTATAACTAGGCCTCCTAAGTTCGCTCGGATCTACGGACGCCAAAAGAAAAGGCTCTCCTTCGGGTAACGGGACCACCTTGAACCCCCTTCTTCTACCGCCGACGCGAACCTCTTCGGTATAAAATCCGAAGAATCCTCCTAAACGATTCACGATCCGCTTGAGTAGCGTCGTCTTTCCGGACCCAGGAGGACCCGTGATAGAAATTTTCATCGCCTTACAGTGAACGATTTCTTTATATTATCCATCTGCGCGAACTCTATCCTCACGTCTCCGTACGCGCTCAGGAACTCCTCAGCGTCCCTCGCGATGCTCTCGTCTATGATCTCTAAGATTTCCTTATCGATGATCTTTTCGTTAAACTCTAAGGCCTTAAACGGTCCCAAGAGGTTGTTTCCCTTTATCCGATTTACGAACTCATATACGCGCTGGGGTGTAGTGTCCTCATAATCTTCTCCGGCCCGTATGCGCCGCGCCATAGCTACGAGTGCGTGCCTAGACTTCTTAGAGGGGGTGAGCCTAAATATTTCTTGTATCACGACGCCCAGGCTCACGCCATAGAAGAACTCGTCGGGGTTCCCGATACGATCGGCCGCGACGGCTCTATCGTATAACTCCTGAACGGTCGCGATTCCGCCTAATTCCTCTAGGCTCACGATGAGCGAGTATATTTCCATAGGGAATCCCTTCATAGGAGGACTCTGAGCGGGTATGAGAACGAACGGGACGAAAGAGGAGGCGATCCCGATCACGACGTTCGCCAAAGCCTGCGTTACGATCACGTTCCTAGGCTTCTTCACGACCTTTCTCGCTAGCTCTCTCATGACGTGTCCCGTGAAGGATAACGAATTAGGGACGTCGTACGAACGTATCCTATAGAAGTAGAACCCGGCTTTTGAGAGGCTCTCGACGGTCTCCCTAAATTCTCTATGGTTAACGATCCGATCCCGCAGCTGTCTAGGCTCGTCGAACCTTCTAACGCGGCCTTTTGAGACGAGATCGAAATAGAATAAGGCCCCTACTAAGCCCTTAAAATCCTCATCGTCGAGGTTTAGCTTTTCCATCACGTGACTCTTAAACTTAGGGTCCACGGATTTCGCGTTCGGGATGTTTAGCTTCCCGTATTTATCTTCCCGAGCGTAGATCTCTTTAAGAAACCTCCGTAACGTGTAGAATCCGAGCATGAGATGTTAACATAGGGGTATCTAAAAGAGAATGATCGATCGTCGAATAGGTTGTGTAAATGAACTAGAAAAGCTTCTCTTGAGCGTAAAAACGGATCAGAACTAAAAGTAATTAAGCCTGTGGAAAACCTCAGTGAATGTCCAAGAAGCAGAAGCCCCACATTAACCTAGTAATCATAGGTCACGTCGACCATGGTAAGAGTACTACGACGGGGCATTTCCTATATAAGGTAGGTTCCGTAGACGAGCGTACGCTTCGCAAGCTCGAGGAGGAGGCGAAGCAGCTAGGTCGCGAGGACTTCATCTTCGCCTTCGTCCTCGACAGACTAAAGGAGGAGCGTGAGCGTGGTCTAACGATTACCCCCGGAATCTACGAGTTCGAGACCGACAAGTACCACTTCACGATCATCGACGCTCCCGGGCATAGGAACTTCATTAAGAACATGATTACCGGAACCTCCGAGGCCGACGCCGCTATACTCGTGATCTCCGCGAAGCCCGGAGAGTTCGAGGCCGGACGGGGTCCCGAAGGCCAGACCCGCGAGCACTTCATACTAGCTCGTACGCTAGGTATCAACCAGTTCATCATACTAATTAATAAGATGGACACTGTGAACTACGACCAGAAGCGCTACGAGGAGATTAAGGAGGAGGTCCTACGCTTCGCCCGCACCCTCGGTCTAGACCTAGGAAAGGGAATCATCGCGGTTATACCCGTATCCGGACTTAAGGGAGACAACCTAGTTGAGAAGAGCCCCAACATGCCTCGGTACAAGGGACCGACCCTATATGAGGCCCTAAACATGCTAAAGCCTCCGAGCATCGAGGAGCTCGCTAAGAAGCCTCTAAGGATTCCGATACAGAACGTATACAACATCCGCGGAGTCGGAGTAGTGCCCGTAGGTAAGGTGGAGACCGGAATACTACGCGTGGGAGACACCGTGATCATCAACCCGCCTCGTGAGAAGGGTGAGGTGAAGAGCATAGAGATGCACCACAAGCCTCTAGAGGAGGCTAGGCCCGGAGATAACATAGGATTCAACGTGAAGGGAGTGGATCGCAAGCGCATAGGTCGCGGAGACGTAGTGGGTCACCCCGGCCCCGATGAGCCTACGATAGCTGAGGAGTTCACCGCTAGAGTGATCGTACTACGGCACCCCACCGCGATTTCCGCCGGATACACGCCCGTGATACACGTAGCTACCGCCCACGCTCCCGTGAGGTTCGAGGAGATCATACAGAAGCTCGATCCTCGTACCGGTAAGAAGCTCGAGGACCACCCGGCCATGATTAAGCAGGGAGATGCCGCGATCGTGAGGCTAAGGCCTCTAAAGGAGATCGTCGTGGAGCGCTTCCAGGACATTAGACCTCTAGGACGCTTCGCCATACGCGACATGGGTAAGACCGTAGCCGTAGGAATCGTTCTAGACGTAAAGGCTAAGAACAAGTGATGTTTTTATTTTGATCCGTTCAAAAACGCTTTTGTGAGCTACGAGGAGGACGTCGAGTACGCTCTTAAGTTGAGGAGCTTAGGTTATTCTGATCCCCTTATAGAGGCTATTTTGATTATAGATGAGGCCCGTAAAAAGGATCCTAAAGAATCCTTGGAGCTCCTTGAGGAGGCGCTAAAGATGCTCAAAGGGATAGATAAAGAGGCGCGTCTACGGCGCGCTCGCGCGTTGTTCTTTAAGGCTAGGTCTGAGTACTCTCTGGGGTACCATAAAAAAGCCCTGAAGGATGTAGAAGAAGCTATCGAAGAGATGCCCTACGAAAACGAAGAGCTAGGGCGCATGTACCTGTTGAAGGCTAGACTTCTTGAGGAGATTATGGATCATAATGGGGCTATAAGGGCCGCTGAGAGGGCTTTAATGCTACTTAAGGACCCTTACGCTAAGATCGAAGCGTACTTTCGGAAGGCACTCTCTTACATGTATCTAAGAAGGGGGGAAGAGGCGCTGAGGGTATTAGATGAGGCGAAGAAGGAGTTCTCGAACGTCGAGGACCGCGTCTTATTAGCCGAGATCTATAGGATACGCGGGGAGTTCCTAATGAACCTAAGGAGGCCTTATGAGGCTCTGAAGAATGGTATCAAAGCGTATAAGTACGCGCATAAACGCGCTTCGGTCGAAGATAGGGCGAGGAACGTAACGCTCTTATCGTTAAAGCTAATCCTAAGGGCCGCTGTAGAGTTGAAGCTCGTGAAGGAGGCTATGAGGGCGTTCTCCCTTATTCCTAAGTACCTACCGAGGGACGAGAGTAAAGCTAATCAGGAGATGAAGGATGTACTCGATACGATCGGACCCATGCTCGACGAGATGTTATCCGTAGATCCGAAGTTCCTATTGAAGGTACTAGCTAAAGTGGATGAACGTATCCCCGAAGGAAAACCGAAGCTATACGTGCGTCTCTATGAAGGAGAGGCGCTGCTGAAGGAGGGGGAGGCCCGCGAGTCCTTAGAGATATTTAAGGAGGTACTCGAGAAGGCGGGTAAGGATAAGAAGCTCAAGGCTAGAGCGTATCTGGGAATATCGAAGGCAATGATACAATTAGGGAGACCCGACCTCTCCGCGAAGTTCTTCGAGAAGGCTAAGAGAACATTAGAAAAAGACCGTTAGACGGGGAATACACCGTGCTTTTTAGGTACGCGCATCTCAGGCTCTAAGGCCTTCTCTATGAGGAACTGAACCGCGTTATAGAGCTTCTTTCTAAGGTCTTTAGGGTCCACGATTTCGTCTATGATTCCCATCTTGAGCGCGAACTCCGGACTAAGGTACGTCTTACGGTACTCTTCTACGAGCTCCTTAAGTAATTTTTCCGGGTCCTCCGCGGCCTGTAGATCGCGACGATGTATGATCCTTACGGCAGCCTCCGGCCCTAGTACCGCTATCTCGGCTTTTGGTAACGCATATAGTAAGTCACCCCCCATGCTCTTGGAGCCCATAGCGATATACGCTCCCCCATAAGCCTTGCGCACGATCACGGTGATCTTAGGAACCGAGGCCTCCGAGTACGCGTATATCACTTTAGCCCCGTGTCTTATGATTCCACCGTGCTCTTGATCGGGACCGGGCATGAATCCAGGAGCGTCTACGAACGTGATTATAGGTATATTATAAGCGTCGCACGTCCTCACGAAGCGAGAGATCTTGTCGGAAGCGTCGATGTCTATTACACCTCCTAAGTGCATCGGATTGTTAGCGACTATCCCTACGACTTCTCCCCCTAGCCTCGCGAAGCCAACTACTACGTTCTGGGCCCGACCGCCCCGGACCTCTAAGAACGAGCCGCGATCGAATATATCCTCTATAAGATCCCTTACGTCGTACGCCTTCATAGGGTCCTCAGGTATAATGGCGGGAGCGTTCAACGTACGTTCTATAGGATCGTTCGTGCTCTTCTTAGGGGGTCTCTCTAATGAGTTTTGAGGCAAGTACGTAAGGAGGTGCCTAGTGAGGCTTATCGCGTCCTCGTCGCTTTCCGTTAAGAAGTGAGCGACCCCCGATTTCGTATAGTGAACCACGCCTCCGCCCAACTCCTCGTGCGTGATATCTAAGCCTAATACGGTCTTTACTACTTGAGGCCCCGTAAGATACATGAAGGCCTTCTCGGTGGTGATGATGAAGTCCATAAGAGCGGGAGAGTAAGAAGCTCCCCCAGCGCACGGTCCCGCCATCACGGCGATTTGAGGTATGTATCCGGAAGCCCTAACGTTCTCGCGAAAGATGAGTCCCAAAGAGTGCAACGAAGCCGCACCCTCCTGTATACGAGCCCCTCCAGAATCGAATATACCCACAACCGGAGCCCCGGCCGATATGGCCATGCGGATGAGTCTAGCTATTTTCTCAGCGTGCTTTATACCGAAGCTTCCCCCGATTACCGTGAAGTCTTGAGAGAACACGAACGTTGTGCGCCCATGTATCCTACCTATACCGGCGATCACACCGTCCCCGTATATCTGCTTATACATCGGGGAAACAACCCCTAATTCTATGGGCTGGAACTCGCTTATGTCGTCAAGAAGTAGCTCTAGACGTTCCCGGGCGGTGAGTTTTCCTTTCGCGTGTTGTTTTTCCGCGCGGTCTTCCCCGCGTACTATGTTCCGTATCTCTTCCGTCGGAGCCATTTGGATGAATATAGGGACCCAAAAATATAAGTTCCTAAATAAAAAATCACTCCTCGTTGAAGAACATCTTATACACTATAGCTAAGAACACGAGTACTACGAGCATAGAAACTATGGACTCGAGGGATGATAGCGTGTCGGACAAGGACGAGGATGAGGACCCGGAAGAGTCTTCTCCGTGTTGAGGCTCTTGTCCGCCGGTCGCTTCCACGATAAAGCTTTCCGTCGCGTTGAGTCCGAACGGATCTATAGCTATAACGAGCACCTTGTACACACCAGGAACAACGTATAACGTAATCGTGGTGGTGATCCCGGGCCTCGCGGTACCCACGTATACCTGGGTCCCGTTTAGGAACACGCGCACGGTGATGTCGTTTTCATCGTCTTGTACTAGGACGTGAAGGACTATGGAAACGTTGTCTCCGTGGGACTCCACGGAGTAGTCGACGGTGAGTTCGGGAGGGGCGTCGATGTAGAAGCGATAGATGTACTCTACCCGGTAATGATTGCTATCGGAATCCTCCACCCTCACGAAGTATTCGTGCCGGCCGGGCTCCGCGGGAACCTTATGGGAGGGTATGAAGCTCGAGTATCCGCTGAGGGACCCGCTATCTATGACGCTTCCGTCGTACTTCACGATATAGTAAGCGGGGAAGTCGGGATACGGAGAGACGATGTCCGTGAGCGGTAGGGCTAAGAAGTATACGTGATCGCCGGAAAGGCTGACGTCGAAATGCCTTATGTCTACTAACGGGGGGAAGTCGGGAGGATCGAAGATTCCGGGGAGATCTATTAAAGCGCGCATGCGCAAGAACGCGCCATCCTCGGTCTTAATCCGAAGGAATACTATGTGATCACCGTCACCGTCCGAGGCCTTAGCGGATACCTTCACAGCCGATCCGGGGTAGGCGTGGGCGACGTCCTTACCTACGAGTACTCCGCTGGTCGTGTAGATCTCTAGTATCACTTGGGCGGAGGCGTCTAGGGCTAAGGTGAACGAGATACCATCGCGCATGGTCTCTAAGCTGAAGGATATGACCTTCGGCGGCTTATATCCTAAGGCGATCTCATGGGCGGAAGCTTGAGGGGTTACTAGAGACAAAGATATAATAATAATCAAGAATATAGCGGAGACGCCCTTCACGGCTTATATGCTATCGCTCATATAAAGATTTTTTTAAGTCGAGCGTCTAACCCGTGTATAAAACTTTAATAATTATGCTGAGCGTAAATAGTAGTAGCCGAGGGGCCGTAGCTCAGCCTGGTAGAGCGCGGGCCTCCGGAGCCCGAGGT
>JAMOTR010000005.1 GCA_027068385.1 Candidatus Heimdallarchaeota archaeon | reverse complement strand
CACTAGGTAATCGGCTATGAGGGCTAGATAACCGATAGATACGAAGCTCCCCTTAGGTATCTCGGACCGCCCCCGAGAGATCTCGTAGTTCTGACAAAACACGCACCTAAAGTTACACCCGTAGAAGAATATCGTACCGGACGGAACCAGAGGCCTCTCTTCACCGATGTGTAGAAAGGCGGATGAAACCGCGGGCTTATACGGAACACGACATACGCCTATCCTATTCTTACGGTTAATCCTACACCTACGCTCGCAGAACTCACAATTTAGCGCCATCCTCGATGCGAGCTTGTACTTTAGATCGAGATAAGAGAACTTAGGTTTCGGCATAGCGTACACCTCGTCCCTCAATAGTTTCGTCCTCTGAAGCTCGAAGCGAAATTCCTCCGATTTATCCTCCAAAGCCTTCCGAGATATATCGTCGGGGTCCGCTTCTATGCGGGAAGCGAGCACGAAACGGGGCACGCGCTTACCCAAAACGATGTCGATGTATATTCTTAAGCGCCTCTTTTGTTCATCGTTAAGCGAATCTATGAAGGCCATGTTATGGAAAGAGATTAATATAATTGAAGGTGCGGTAACAAAGAGACTATGCTTCGCGACATCGTGCGCTCCATATTGAGTCGCTATGGCTCCTATACGGAGTTCCCTAAGGGGCGGAGCTTCGATTTCTTGTATCGGGACGCCTTGAGGCGTCTCTTAATTAAGACCCTTAAGGATATAGAATCCCTAAGAGCGGATCTCGCGGAAGATTTGAAGCGTTATTCGAAGACGTTCAACGCCTCTCCATTAGTCGTCTCCATAAAGCGCAGAAAGGAACCTCTAGCGGAGAACGTCGTGTATATACGTCACGAGCTACCTGCGATCTCCCCGAAGACCCTAGAGAACGCGCTTAGGGGAACCCTTCCTATATTCATAGAGTATCGCGGGGGACTGCGCTTGTTCTTATCCAGAAAGACGATTAGTAAGTTCTCTAGAAGTTACCTCGCGGAGGTACTAGGGGTTAGTAAGAAGGCCGTTTATGAGTATCAACGCGGCTTAGGGGTATCGGCTACGAAGTACGAGCGTATCGTGAAGTACTTGGGAGATGAGGCGATAGAAAGGATAAACGTGTTCGAGCGGCACGTGGAGCCCTCTACGGGCGAACCGAAGAGCGAGTTAGACGAGAAGATCATGAAGATCGCGAGGGAGTTCGACGAGGCGTTTCGGATGGATAGGCGCCCCGGAAGGTCCGCTCTTGTAAACGATACGATAAGGATAGTGTTCAGCACGGAGGCGAAGGAGGCGAAGATATTATACGAAAGGAGGTCCATCACGAAGGCCTCACCGATACTCATAGGGAAGCACGAGGAAGTGCCTTGTATTAAACCGGAGGAGTTAGATAAAGTGAGGAAGGACGATCTCATAGAGCTTGTGGGATGAATTTTTATTCTAGGAGCTCAGATACTCTTAGAGCGGGGGTGGCCGAGCCTGGTCAAAGGCGCACGGTTGAGGGCCGTGTCCCGTAAGGGTGCCCGGGTTCGAATCCCGGCCCCCGCACCAAAATTATCCTTTATTACCCTCGTACGCGCTAATCTTAAACTCGCTCCTATTACCTCTAATGGAAGATTTATCCCCCTTTAAGCCGCTCCCGGAGGCGTTAGAGTTATTAAAGACGAGTTTTGGTAGGTTCGATAAGAACCTCGCCCCCCGGCGGTTTAAGAAGCTCGAAAGGAACATAGAGGAGAAGAAGAGCCTGGGATTCCGCGGGGCTATAGTGATATATGGGTTAAGAAGGACCGGAAAGACGGCCGCGGTGATAGAGTTGGGTAAGAGGGCGATGAATAATGCCGGATATACCGTGTTCTATACCGATCTAGATAGCCCGGAGTTCGACCCCGAAGGGGACGCTATGAAGAGCGGGAGGATCTTAAGGGCCGCTTCCTTGATAGCTTCGCTCGCTAAGAAGCAAAAGAAGGTATTAGTTATCGTGGACGAGGCGTTCGTGGGCTCCATGAGGGTGATACATAAGTTCTTAGAGAAGTTCAAGTCGTTATACGACGAAAAGCGCGAGTTTAGCGTGATACTATTGGGCTCCTACGGAGTAGATATAGAACGTATCAGAGCGTATCTTTATCGCACGATACCCGCTAAGGGGTTCCCTCCGATCATATTATCCCTGCCCCGCGCGTGCGTGAAGAGGAAGTTCCTAAGCGTGGATCTCATAGAGGCGTTAACGTTCGATAGCGATTCCCCGGGACGGAGGACCGTAATTAAGGAACTCTCCAACGCCGGTCTCTTTAAGGACGGTTTTGTAGGGAATGAGGCTAGGGAGATATACGAGAAGTATACGAAGACTCTCGGGATGCCCGAGGCGTTGATCGGGGTGAAGGAGGCCGATGAAATACTAGAGGAGTTCCCCAGCCTCGTCGAGGAGAGCATAGCTCGCTTTAAGTCGATCGTTAAGGCCTCTAAAGATGAGGCGATGAAGTACAGGCTCATCACTTATCCCAAGGTGATGGAGCGGATAATTAAGAACGCGGGGACGCTCGTGAGCCTTAAGAACCTAAGCGAGGAGGAGATGAAGCTCATAGAGTTCTCCTTAAACCTCGGAATTCTATTACCTAGGCGGTACATAGACGACCCTAAGAACTTAGAAGAAGAGGCGTTCCAGATATCGTTCACGAACCTGGGCGACTTATTAGAGACGCGGAAGTTTCAGCCCATACCCGCCCATCTATTCGCTTATGAGCTCAT
>JAMOTR010000004.1 GCA_027068385.1 Candidatus Heimdallarchaeota archaeon | reverse complement strand
GTGAACGTATACGCGATACCCGAGGGAACGGTGTTCTATCCTAACGAGCCGCTTATGATCATAGAGGGACGCTATCGCGACTTCGCGGTCTTCGAGGCGGCACTCTTAGGAATATTGAGGCACTATACGAGCGTAACTACGAAGGCCGCTCGCATAAAGATCGCTGCGGGCGATAAGACGGTACTCTTCTTCGGAATACGCTCGGCCCATCCAGCGATCGCTCCCATGCTCGATAGGGCGGCTTACATAGGAGGGCTAGACGGTGTATCGGGCGTCCTAGGGGCGGAGATGCTCGGAATAAAGCCTCAGGGGACGATGCCGCACGCTCTTATAATAACTATAGGTGACCCCGTGAAGGCTCGGGAGGCCTTTGATAAATATGTAGAACCCGAGGTTCCGCGCATAGCTCTTACGGATACCTTCTACGACGAGCGTTATGAATCGCTATTAGCGGCCGAGACGCTTAAGGATAAGTTATATGGAGTGAGGCTCGATACTCCGAGCTCGAGGCGCGGGAACATGCGCGCGATCGTTAAGGAGGTACGTCGGACTCTAGATATACACGGGTATAAGCACGTGAAGATCATCGTGTCCGGTGGTCTAGATGAGGAGAAGATCATGGAGCTACGCGACGTGGCGGATGGATTCGGGGTAGGAACCGCTATAGCTCGGCCGAAGAACATCGACATCTCAGCGGACATAGTGGAGAAGCTCGTGGATGGAAAGCGGGTACCGATATCTAAACGCGGGAAGCTTCCGGGAGCGAAGAACATATACGTGAAGGGCAACGAGCGCCTCATAGGGTTGCTCGACGAGGCGGAAAGGTACGAATCCATGGGCTACCGCGGCCTCATGGTGAAGCGGATGGAGAACGGAAAACTCATACGCGAGTATCCGAGCGATGAAGAGATAAGAAATAGAGTGCTCGAACAGCTCAAGAATCTGGACTTATGATATTTTTATGGAACGGTATGAGAGGATCTTAAAGAAATACGAAGACCCTTACCGGCGGAAGACGCTCGCGGGGATCAAGGAGGAGAAGGAGGAGGAAGCCGAGGAAGAGGAGAAGAAGCCGAGCATATTTGAGCACCCTCAGGTAAAGCCCATCATAGAGGCGATAAAGAAGATACCCGAGTATACGGCTTTGGGCTTCTATTGTTTGAGGAATCACCCGAAATATAAGGACGCGCGGCATAAGGGATTACCCCTCTTCATAGCGATTCTAGCGACGTTCTCGGCTTTGGCGATATACGAGTTCGTCCTCGCCAGACGGTTCGTGATTCTACCTATGAGCGTAGCGTTACTCGCTTTAGCTTACCTTTCGGGAATAGGTATCTTCGTCACGTACTTCACGATATTACAAGCGTATATGGCTCTAAAGCCCGATAAGGTGAAGAAAAAGCTAGAGGAGGAAGGGATAAGCTACGAGGAGCTCCTTAGCGATCGGATAAGGAAGGGTTTCATAATAAGATATTACGGGTATCTCATACTCATAGAGTCGATCGTCGGGATGTTTAACCTCGCGTATCATATGAAGCCCATCATTTATCCGATGCTCCCCGGGTTCCTTCACGGAGTCTTGAGGACCATATACACGACCATATTGATACTCATACGTCTCATAGCCGCGGGGAGCTTCTTACTATTCGTATATGTGGTGCCGGCTATACAGGGACAAGTGAGACCGTTCGCGTATCAGGAATCTCTAAGGGAAAAGCTCGGCATGCGCTTCCACGAACTGAGGCGCGGGATCTCTAGGCGGCGGAAGAGGATGCGTAAGCGTCGGATGGAGCTACTTCAAGAGGAGGTGAACGACTTAAAGAGCGCGCTCGTCGTGGCCCGTTTCCGCATGGCCGTAGAGTATCTACCGTACCTCGGCTTCTCCGCGATATTCTTCCCTCCATCAGCGTTAGCGGCACCGAAGGTTAAGCGGCGCATGATATACGATCCTTACCCGTTGGACGAACTCGAGAGGGGCCTCTTAGTGTTCATACCCGTAAGCATATTCGCGATACTCGTGTTCACCACGCCTCTAGGAGTGCGGCGGATATTCTTATCGCCCACGTTCAACCTCGCTTACGGTTTGGGCGTACTCAAGGGCGTGAGGATCTTCGAGGAAGTCGTAGCTAAGGCTAAGGTAAAGGAGAAGAAAGAGGAGAATGAGACGGCTCGACCTCATCGCGGTCTCATCCACGATACCTATTTTATCCATGATCGCGGCTTATTCCATATCTAAGTACATAGGAGCTCCGGGAACGGGCGAGGCCTCAGCGGGGTTCGAGTTCGGCTTATCCCTCTTGATCTTGTGGTCTGTTTCGTTCACGTTATTCGTAATAGCCGTACTCAAAGGTTATGAGAGGCTTTTATCGTTAGCTTTATCGATCGTCCTCGCGAGCTTAAGCTTTCTCCTATTCCTCGCGGTCTTTTCCTTCTATTTACCACCATATCCCGCGCTCATCGTCTCGCTCTTGTTGTCGTTCCTAGCGTTCACGCGTTATAGAGGGATATTCCAAGTATCGACAGCCGTGGCTATAGGGATAATTTTCCCGCTCCTTTACCCGTTGTACGCTATACGGTTCTTCTCCATACTCCTAGCCGCGGCCGATCTAATAGCTACTCTTAAGGGCCCTATGAGGGTACTAGCGGGATCTCTAATAGAGGTTCCCGAGAGGCCCGTCGAAATATTAGCGTTAAGGCTCAGGACATACTCCATAGGCCTCGGGGATCTCATAGTATACGCGTCCCTACCCACGAGCGTGATGATCAACGTCTCACCGATAGCCGGGATCGCCACCCGGGCCATGATACCCATCGGGGTATACCTCTCAGCCTTATGGGCTTCTAAACGTGGAGTAGTCCCGGCTTTACCGATACCCGTAGCGTTAATGAGCGTCGTGATAGTCTTGTTCTTAATATAAGGCGTTTTTACCGTAGTTATCGATCGAAAAAGAAAAACGGAATCGTGGATAGGGTGAGATGGTTAAGACCACGATCACGGTCATTAAGGCCGATATAGGGTCCGTAGCGGGTCACGTGATGCCTCACGAAGATGTGATAAAGACCGTAGAAGAACACGTCTCCAAGGGAGCCTCCGAGGGCGTGATCATAGACTATCGCGTGTTCCACGTGGGGGACGATATATTCATACTTATGACCCACGACAAGGGGACCGATAACCCGGACGTTCACGGATTAGCTTGGGAGGCGTTTAAGAAGGGGGCTGAGGTAGCTAAGGAGCTCGGACTATACGCGGCCGGACAGGATCTATTAAAGGACGCGTTCTCCGGTAACGTACGCGGCATGGGCCCTGGCGTGGCGGAAATGGAGATCGAGGAGCGTCCGGCCGAGCCGTTCGTGGTGTTCGGAGCCGATAAGACTGAGCCGGGAGCGTTTAACTTACCTCTCTTTAAGATCTTCGCTGATCCCTTCAACACCGCGGGACTCGTGATAGACCCTAGGCTACACGTAGGGTTCAAGTTCGAAGTGTACGACATCATAGAGAACAAGCGCGTGATCATGAGCACGCCCGAGGAGATGTACGATCTCCTAGCGTTAATAGGACACCCAGGTCGCTACGTGATCAAGAGGGTGTATCATAAGAACGAGAAGCTCGGAATCGCGGCCGTAGTGTCCACGGAGAAGCTAAACTTCATAGCCGGTAAGTACGTAGGAAAGGACGATCCCGTAGCGATCGTACGCGCTCAGAGCGGGTTCCCCGCTGTAGGAGAGATCCTAGAGGCGTTCACGATACCCCACATAGTCTCGGGATTCATGCGCGGTTCTCATCGCGGCCCGTTAGTGCCCGTTCCTCTACGCTACGCTAAGGTCTCCCGCTTCGACGGGCCTCCTCGCGTCGTAGCCTTAGGGTTTAACGTGAAGAACGGACGTCTCATAGGGCCCGTAGACCTATTCGACGACGTGGCGTTCGACGAGGTGCGCAGGAGGGCTCTGATGATCACAGATATATTACGCGCACACGGGCCTTTCGAACCCGAAGTGTTACCGCTAGAGGAAATGGAGTACACAACCCTACCTAAAGTCTTAGAGGCTCTAAAGGACCGTCGGGAAAATATCGAATGAATCTTTTTTGATATCATGAAGTTCGAGGATCTAATCTTCGAGGTGCTTACTAGTGGGAAGGAGATATGCGTAGACGCATCGGAGAAGCTCATAAGGGAAATTTTGGAGATGGTAAAGAAGGGGAAACTTAAGCCCACGATCCTCGCTAATCCGGCTAAAAGGATCGTGAACTTGTACATGCCCTATGGTGAGGGACGCATACATGTGGTCGTAAAAGAGGATAAGGTATGCGTTCACTACGATAAGTACGACCCAATTAAGAAGCCTTTGGAACACATAATAGCGGATACCGATATCCCGAAGAGGATACTCGTCTTAGCCGCGATCGCGATACTCAAATACATAATCTTCAAAAAACTTCAGAAGGGCCGCGGGTAGAATATCAAGAGAATAAGCTCCCGGATTCCGAAGAAGAGCACCATCGCCATCGCGGTGTTCCGTCCTTCGTCCGCGTATTCCCTTACGTATACGAGGGCGGCTAAGGAGATGATCGGCATAACGAACGCTCCGGAGTTTCTTACGTTTAACCGCGCGTCCGTGGCGCTTATGTATATGGAAGCTATGATTAAGATAAGAACGTTGAGTAGAATAAGCCGGTCTATGATCCGCTCGAACGGTTCCTTGTTTTCCTTCGAGAAGAATTTCTTTATTATTTCACGCATGTTCCATCTCCCTCCTTACTATGATAAGCCCAACGAGGGTCGCGATGAACGACACGATGAACAACGACGCGAGTACGGGATCTATGGGCGCGGGCTTCCGATTGGGATACACGATCACGTGCACGTAATCGGAAGTCCGGTATCCGTAGCCCCTCACGTGTATAACGATCACGACGTCCGCTTGGCCCTTAGAGGCCGTCCGGGAACCTACGTAGTACGTATCGTTCTTCGCCTCCATCTCTCCCTTATAGCTCATTACGGTCCCTCTATACACCTCGAGGTACACCTCAGGCTTTCCGGGCGTGTGGTTAAGGTTTACCCGCGCTTCGATCACGTCGCCCTCTTTGATCTCATCTCCCGTCCTTATGTCCCGAGACTTTACGGATATCTTTCCGTACGACTCACCTAGTGTCCGTCTTAGGAAGTCCTTAAAGATCGATCCCCGACGCACGGTAGAGTCGTCCTCGATAGCCTGCACGGCCGTAAAGGCTATGAAGCGCGAATTATCCACGGTCTCCGCGGCTATAGCCACGCTGCCGGACTCGTTCGTCCTCATGAGTTCGAACGTATCGTAGTCCTTCGGATACCGCCGCGGGGGCGTTGTAGTGTAATTAGTCTCTTCATGAACCATCGTGGCGGTCTCGTTAAGCTCGAACGTGTAGTTCTCGGAGAGTATGGGTTCCGTGAAAGAAGAGACGACCGTGACGTTCTCCTGCTTTCCTCCCATCTTCCGACCGAACCTATATAAGAACCGGTTCACGTCGTCCGTGTTTCCTATGAGTATCATCCCGCGATCGGATAGCTCTAGATAAGTGAGCAAGGCGTTGATCGTGGTCTCGTTAGAGTACCGAGCGTTAAAGTTCGGCATGAACACGATCACCGCCGAATAGTTCGCAGCTATAGCGGGCGTGAGCTCTACGGAGGAAGCTAACCGGAAGTTCGTCGTGTAGTTCATCTCATGGATAGTATCGTTAAGCCGGTGTAAGAAATAGCGGAACCCCTGGTCGTACAAGTCGTTAAGCGGCCTTGAGATTACTATCAGGACCTCGTGTTTCGGTTCAACCGTGGAGTAAACGCTAGTCGAAGGGAATATCAGGGCGAGGAGTATGATTAACGCTAAAGCGGACCTCACGGATACTAAAATCATTATGTCTTTAATCGTTCGTCCTTCTAAGACGAGACATATGCTCTTCTTAGCGAGAAACCGGCGCCTCGGCTTAGAGCCCTCCGCGCGTATTAAACCGGCTCTCTCTAAGAGGCTCAAGTGATAATATAAGGCGTTCCTCGTGATGCGGCGGTAGGATGCGGAGACGACGTGTAAGAGTTCGTCCGTCGTGATCCCTGGACGCATTGAGATAGTCTTAAGGACGATCCGCCTCGGCTCTTTAGCGATCATCTCTAAAAAATTTATAAGCTCGCGAGGGTCCGTGAATCTCACGCTCATATAACGTTAGTATTCCTAGAATGAGAGCTATTACGCTCGAGATCGCGGCCGTGATCGATTGAACTAGGCTACCGGAGCACATCGCGGGTATATTAGCGAGCGGTATTAGGGATAAGGCTACGATGGCGAACACGAGGTCTATCCTGCGTCTTATAAGGAGGAACGGTAGAAAGAGTAAGAATAGTATTCCACCAGCGCTCCCAGCTACGTCTAAGATTCCGGTAGCGGTAAGCTCGGGATTCAACGCGGCTATAATGATCGCGATGATCGTAGAAATTACGCTCACTAATGCCCGAGAAACCTCGTAACGCACGTACTTCGAGAGCCTCCCTCCGAGCGTATCGGTGAACCCTAAGTAGCTCATGGAAACGGCTAGAAGCGTAAATATTCCGGCCAGGGCGATGAGAGTACCGGTGGAGATCGATATTCCTAAGGTCTCTAACTTCCTCGCTAACGCTAATAAGGAGGGCTCCATCGATTTATCCGCCTCAATGAGGAGGGAGTTATCGACGAAGGCGGTGATGGAAAACGTGAAGAACATATACGTAATCGCGGGTATCATCACGCCTAGGAAGAGAACTCCTTTCCGCTTGTCCCCCTTCCTTAGCCGATCGTACGTCACTATATTATACACACCGGTACCAACGAACGCGAAGGCCGTTACGCCTATGCCGGAGAGGATGAGCATAGGGCTTGTATGAATCCGATTCACGTCGTTCGGAATCGCGTGGTATAGCGATATGACGACGATCGAGAGGATCGCTATCGCTATCACGAACGCTACCTTAAAGATCGTATATAGCGCGGCTACGTAATGTCTCGGATGTATCTCGCCCGATCTCGTGAACCTCTCGTCCTCCACCCTTACTTCTCCTAATAGTATCTCCGGGAAGTATTCGCCCAGGAACATTACAAGCATAAATAGGACGGAGCCGAGGATCAAGGAGGCGACCTTACTGAGGCGGAGTACATATAGTAATAATATAGAGAAGCTCCGTCCGGCTAAGAACGCGAAGAACTTCGATATTACCTCAGAGCGATGGATAAATAGGATAGCTAGGACGGAGCCGAGGATCAAGGATAGGACTTCCGCGTATAAGAACCGTACGTTTTCTCTGGTTAGTTCCGCGAGCTTGTAGAACCGGGTAGCGGAGAAGAGCGTATACACGACGTCGGCCGGTATTACGTACACGATCATGCCGTATTCTAAGCTCAAACGTCCGAAACGTGGCATGCCGGAGGCTATGAGTATCTTATCGTACGTAGATAAGTCCACGTGCTCGAACCCTAGCGAGGCCTCTATGATGCGCTTATAAGCCTCGTAGAATAAGTAGGCGAAGATAGCTATTAAAGCGAGCATCGGGATGAGTCCAATCTTCGCGGCCTTGAGCGGTAGCGCTAATATCCCAGCGCCGATGATGATAGAGGTGAGATAGAGGCCTAAGATCCGCTTATCACGATCCATCTAAATAGCGATCGAACGGGTTTATCTCAAAATCTGATCACGAGATAAGCGCCTAAGAGAGCCACGCCTAGTATCGTTACGATCATACCCTTACGCATGAACTCGGGCCGTGAGATGGGTTCCCCTAATTGCTCCGCTGCGCGTAACGCGATGAGTCCTGCGGGCGATCCGATGGGCGTAAGGTTGCCTCCGAGTACGGCTCCGAAGAGCAAAGCCCGGCTGAGCCCGGACACTAATATGGGATCCCCTAAGGCCATCCCCTCCACGAAGGGTAAGAGTAGTAGCGAGACCGTTACGGCATCGACGATCGCGGACACTATCGTGGCGAACACTAGGACTAGGATCAACATTATATCGCCGCGACCCGCTAGCGTTTCTCCCATCCGCCTTCCCATAGCTTGAAGTAACCCGGACTCCTCGATAATACCGACGATTATAAAGAGGGCTATGAAGAACAGGACGATCGATAGGTCTATTTCCTCCATGAGCTTCCCCGCACCGCGTCTTCTCGCGGCTAAGATGAGTCCCGTAAAGATCGTAGTAACCACTTCTGGAGGCACTCCCATGCTCGGGAATATCACTAGGGATATGAGGAGCGAGGCGAAAAGGATAGCGGTTGAATAGAAGTATATGGGATCCCTCTCTATGATCGCCTTTACGTCTATTTTCTCAATGCGCCTCCTCATCTCCTCATCGTATCCCCTAAAGTCGCGCTCCCGGTATAAGAATAGGATGAGATAAGAGATGAATAGCAAGAGGGCGGCCGGTATAGAGATGGATATGTAGTAGAGAAAATCCCGCCCGCGTCTCGCGGATATAATTAGGGCGGGGATTCCGGAGATCATCAATACCATCGTGCCGGTGTTCGCCATAAACACCTGATACATCAATAAGTTCTTATGCGATATACGCACTACGTATCTAGCCATCGTGAGCGTGAGCGAGGCGACGACTATCATTCCCGATATATTATTAATGAATATCGCGAGGATGAACGGTATCACGATCGACATTAAGAAGTAGCGCCTCAAATCCCCACGACAAAACTTCAGCAATAACACCGACACCACGTGGAAGAGTCCGCTCTCCTCAGCGGCCGTGACGAAAATGTATACCGATACGAGGAGTAGTAACACTTGATCGTTAATGAGTTCGGGCACCTCTTGAGGCTCTATTACGTGTAATAAGGACCCTATGATGATGAACGCGGCGGCGCCCGTAAACGCTACTACGTATTTATCGTAGAACTCGTACTTCTCCTCGAAGAAGAACGCGACGAAGACTATAGCGAGCATCGTTGCGAAGACGACGTGAACAAACTCCATCTTATATACTATATATCCTTCTTATGTTACGAACCGTTACTTTACCGTTCTCCCGTTAAGCCGGATGGAAAATAAAGGAGTTTTCCACTCAGAACCTAATGCCCAGATACCATAAGCCGAGGCGCGGTAGTAGGGCGTTCATACGTAAACGCGCCGATGGTATACGCGTAAGAAAGCGGGGGCTACGGCTCGGTGAGCCGACCCCCTTAGGGTTCATAGGGTTCAAAGCGGGCATGACCCATGCCGTAGTGGTTCCTTTAGACGATAAAGGGGAGCCCAAGCGGGAGGATAAGACGATTATGCCGATTACGGTGATCGACGCACCTCCGCTAGTAGTGCTGGGACTCAGGGCCTATACTATGACCCCCTACGGTAAGACCGTGATGCGGGAATCTCGGAGGCTCCCCGATCCTAACGACGTAGTAGAACGCACGGCCGGTAAGTTCTATTATACGTTCGACGGGGACGTGAAGCTCGAGGAGCGCGAGGTAGACGAGGAGCGCATGAAGTTCTTAAAGAAGAGACCTCTTAAGGAGCGGACGGACACTTATCTAAAGGATTTAGAGAGGCGTATAAGGTATCCGAAGAAGGAAGGAAAGCCCGCCCGGGACGAGGAGAGATTCTCTAAGCGTCTAAAGGAACTGTTCGAGCTAGCCCACCGCGTGGAGGAGCTAAGGCTCATCGTGGGTACTTATCCTAGACTCGCCCATATCAAGAAGGTGCCCGACATATTCGAGATAGGAATCGGAATAAGACCTGACGCTACCGCTGAGGAGGTACGCGAGATCATATCAAATCGGGCCGCCCGCGTCGGATCCTTCCTCTTCCCCGACGAGGTACTAAAGCCGGGGGAGTACGTGGATGCTATAGGAATCACTAAGGGACACGGCTTCACGGGAGTAATCAAGCGCTTCGGGGTAAAGAGGCTCATGCATAAGAGCCGCAAGAAGGTGCGCGGTGTAGGGTCTTTAGGACCTAGGCACCCGAACGCTATATACCGGACGGTACCTATGCCCGGACAGTACGGATACTTCAGACGCGTCGATTATAATAAGCTCGTGCTCGCCATCGGATACGACGGAGAGATGTTCGTGGAAGGCGAACCCGGACAGCCTTCCGCGATTAAGAGCATCACCCCCGCTGGAGGGTTTAAGCATTACGGGATCGTGCGCGACGGGTACATACTCGTGAAGGGAAGCGTCCCCGGGCCTTATAAGAGGACGGTCGTGCTACGCAAGGCTATAAGGAAGCGTCTCAAACCCGAGGAGAAACACTACAAGATCCTAGATCTACCTCTATTACCTGTTAAGAAGGAGGTGGGTAGCGTATGAAGGCGAAGGTGTACGATCTTAAGGGGAACGTGGTGGAGGAAATAGAGTTACCCAAAGTGTTCGAGACACCGTATAGGCCCGATCTAATAAGGAGGGCTTACCTAGCTATCTTTACACACAGGAGGCAGCCTTACGGACCCGAACCTGATGCCGGTAACAAGCGCGTAGCCCGGAGCCGCGGAGCCGGATATGGTCTCGCTCGCGTGCCTCGTACCGCTCAGATGGTAGCCGCTAACGTCCCTTCGGCCGTAGGAGGACGTAGAGCGCATCCGCCCAGGCCCGAGAAGAATCTGTACGAGCGGTTGAACGATAAAGAGCGTCTTCTCGCTACCGCTTCTGCTATAGCCGCTACGGCTAAGCGGCACATCGTAGAGGCTAGAGGACATCGTATACGGGATGTCCCGAGCTTACCTCTGATAGTGACGGACGACCTGGAGACGATAAAGAAGACGAAGGAGCTAAAGGAAGTACTAAAGGCGCTAGGACTCGGGGAGGAGCTCAAGCGCGCCACGCGTAAGATACGCGCAGGTCGCGGTAAGATGCGCGGTCGTAGGTATAAGGAGAAGAAGAGCGTGCTCATCGTGGTGGGCGTGGACGATGGGATAAAGAAGGCCGCTGAGGGAATACCGGGGGTAGACGTGGTGCTCGCTAAGGACTTAAGCGTTCTACATCTAGCCCCCGGAGGACACGCGGGGAGGATCACGATATACACGAAGAACGCCATAGACGTGCTCTCGAAGCGCTTCTCTTCCCTCTGAGTTTTTCTTATGAACCTCTTATTATGCTACATGAGAGTATTCCTTAAGCGGGGGGATGAGGCGTTTGAGATATCGGAAGGAAAAATCTATCGCCTCACGGCCCGGAGGATAGACGAGGGCGACGGTCGGTTTTACGACGTATCGGATTACCGGTTATTCCCGGGATTCGTGGACACTCATACGCACCTCATAGGTCGTTTCTTGTTAGACTTAGACGTAAGCGGACGGAAGGATAAAGGGGAGATCATAAAAGCCATAGAGAGGCTAGCGGAGGAGCGTGAGGAGATCATAGTGTACGGGCGGGACGAAACGGTAATCGGTGAGGCTATAGAGCCTGAGGACATCGATCACATCGATAAACCCGTGCTCGCTATACGCGTAGACGGTCACGTAGGGGTCACGAATAAGGCTTTGAGGGAGAAGTATAACGTAGAGAGTAAGGTGTACGAGGACGAACTATACGATCTTCTCCAGATGATGAAGAGGAACAAGAGGCGCGAGCCCGCGGTGGAGAAGGCCCTCGAGCTCATGCAAAGGCGCGGAGTAATACGCGTAGGGGAAATATCTAAGGACCTACTTACGATACGCGTAGCGAGCGAGATGGGGTTCCCGGCAGAATTCTTACTCGAGGCTTTGGATGAGGCTGAGGAGGCCAAGGGGCTCATCAAGCGGATTAAAGTATATGCGGACGGCTCTTTAGGAGCCCATACGGCGGCATTAAGGGAGCCTTATCGGGACGACCCTAATAATACGGGTAAGCTCTTACTCACGAGCGATCAGATACACGAGCTCGCGATAAAGGCCGAAAAGTTGGGCGTCGGATTAGCGGTGCATGCTATAGGCGATAGGGCCATAGACGAGGTTCTCGATGGACTTAAGAACACGGACGCTGATAAGCATAGGATAGAACACTTCGAGCTCGTTCGGGAAGAACAGATCGAGGAGGCCTCGAAGCTCGGAGTATGGATAAGCGTACAGCCGAACTTCGTGTATAACCGGGGAGGGATTAACGGCTTGTATCATAAACGCCTAGGACCCGAGCGTCTGATGCGTATAATGCCTCTTGACGAGTTCTTAGCGTTCGACTTGAAGTTCGCGTTCGGCAGCGATTGTATGCCCTTCGATCCTATTATAGGTCTAAAGGGAGCCGTGGAGCATCCGTTTCATCCTATAGGACTCAAGGAGGCCGTGTATCTCTACACGATCCGTGCCGCTGAGCTGTTAAAGTTCCCATACCCGCGGCCCACGCTCGTGGTTATCGATAAGTCCTCTCATAAGAGCGTATTAGAGGTCGGTAAGGATTACTTAAGGGGCTCTTTACCGCCCTCTAATAAGGTAATAGTAGGGGCTAAGCGCGAGCTTAAGCCCGAGGAGTTCATCGAGATCATAAGCGGAAGGATTCGTTTTTGAACGTATAAAGGACTTAGACGATGATTTCTTCCCGGGATTTACGCGTGATCTTGAGGGAGTTAGAGAACCTCCAGAATGCCGTTCTTGATAACTTCTATGGAGGGTTTAAGGAGATATACGCGTTTAAGTTTAGGCGCCCGGGTTACGGGACCGACTACGTCATCGTCGACCTCAGCGTCCCCACGTTTCATTCCTCAACGATACGCCCCGCGTTCCCCCAAATGCCCCCGGGTAAGATCATGAACTTCAGGAAGCACATCAAGGGACAGCGCGTCGAATACGCTTATCCGGAGGAGAACGAGCGCATAGTACATATACTCCTAGCGAACGGGATAGACGTAGTCGTGGAGCTCTTTGGCGGAGGGAACGTCATACTCGTCCGCGACGGTAAGATCTTCATGGCCTTAAAGTACCGCGAATACTCGGCTAGGTCTATTAAGCCCGGGGAGCCTTATAAGCTACCGCCGCAACCCGAAAGGTTCACGCCCGAGTTTACGATCGTTCGCGGACTCGTGAGCGACCTCGTAAGAAGATATGGAATTCCACCTAAGTACGCTAGAGAGATAGCTTTCCGCGCGGGCCTTCCCGAGGACGCTAAGGAGCTTAGCGACGAGGAAAAGAGGCGCGTGTATGAGGCTTACGCGGAGGTGCTTAATGAGATAGAGAACTCCGAGGGCGGCTTCGTATACGATAAGGTCGTGTCCCCAATAGAGCTCTTACACCTAGGCGAGCCGAAGGAGAAGTACGATACGTTTAACGAGGCCGTCGATAGCGTATACGTAAGGATCTATGAAAGGATGTTGAAGGAAGAGGTAACGAGGAAGTACTCGGAGGCTAGGAAGAAGGTGGAGAGGATCATAGAGACGCAGAAGGCGGGCTTAAGGAGGCTCGAGGAGAAGCTATCGAAGCTCACGAGCTTATATGAGGGATTATCCGTCCGCTTACACCTCCTAGATGAGTTATTAGAGACGATAAAGAGGGCTAGGAAGAGGTTCGA
>JAMOTR010000003.1 GCA_027068385.1 Candidatus Heimdallarchaeota archaeon | reverse complement strand
TCAACTCTCCTAACGACGCGTAATACTCGTCGCGGGCATAGCTTAGGAAAATCGAGCTCACGAGCTTATTGGCACAAAGGAGCATTCGAAACGTTCTCATTTCTTCGTCTTAAATTTATATTGAGCCGTTCGATTATACTTCAGGCCCGAGTTAGTATATCCGGGAAGGGTCCTGATAGGGGCCTTCGGGCCCCGACTCGGGCCGTTATTCCTCGATCACCCGAAGGATCGTCCTCGGCTTCGCCACCTCGCCTTTCTCCATGCTCTTTAGTTCCTCAGCGTCCACTAACGAGAGAACTATTCCTATTAAGCGTCCCTTAGCCGTGAGCATCGCGGCATAGGAGTTCTTCTTTAGGTCCTCCGTGAACGCTACGACACCGGGCGCGAACAGGGGACTCCCATGTGATACCCTCACCGCGGCCGCGTCCGTCACGTATATCTTCGGTAGATGTCTCACCGCTTCCTCCGGAGGCCTAACGGCTATACGTATGTACTTTTCATCTCCCGTCTCTTCGTACTTCTCCTTTAAGCACCTGAGCTCCAACACGTTAAGCGCCTCTTCTTCCCTAAAAGGCCCCGCTCTCACGCGCCTAAGCTCGGCCATATGAGCGTTTACTCCCATGTAGAGGCCTATATCGCGAACGAGCTTCCTAATGTAGGTACCGCTCTCCACGCTCCGCCATATTAGGGCCTCGCGCCCGTAGAACTCTATGAGCTTAAAGTCATATACGCGCTTGATACGAAGACGCCTAGAGACCGCGGAACGCACGGGAGGCTTCTGATATATCGGTCCCGTAAAGAGCTTAAGGGTCTTTAAGAGCCTTCTTTCGTCCACTTCTGAGTGGAACTTCACGTACGCTACGTATTCCTTACCCGCCTCGAGCAGATACTTCGCGAGCCTCGAAGCTCTATTTAGGAGCACGGGTAATACGCCCGATACTCCCGGATCTAACGTACCTCCGTGCCCCGCTTTCTTAGCGTTAAAGAGGTCGCGCACGTATGCTGTAACTTGAGAGGACGTGGGACCTCTGTGCTTATCTACCACCACTACGCCAAGCTCTAGGAGCTCGTGTATAGTATATTCTGGCCCGGGTAACGAGGACTCGTACTTCCTCTTTACGATCATTTTTCCCTCCTCGGATCGAATTATGAGGTCTCGTCTCCTCTTAATATCTTAATGATGTACACAGCATGGATTATTCGATCCTCTTACCGTTACTCATCGCGCTCGCTTCTTATGTCTATCCTAGCCGCTATCGGTACTTACTATTATCTTTAGCGCGGGCTTACCTTGTATACGATCCCATAATATCGAGCTTAGCCGCGATACTCTCACTCGGAGGTTTTCTCTTATACGACTACTTAGCCTTCTCTAGGACATATCTAATAACGCTAGCGCTTTCCCTCGTAGTCCTCGCTATAGGCTTACTCGTTACTTACGCGTACCGGCCTTTCCTTATCTTCATCCCGCTCTTCGTATATGTACCAATAACGCGCGTGGACGAGACGATATTAGGGGCGACGCTCATCATCATAACTCTCGTGTCCGTCTTCATCGTAGCCCTGTTCGATCCCTCGAAGACTCCGTATTACCTCTCCGGAGCCATCTCGTACCTACTTATGCTCCCCTCCAAAGAACTTCGTGAGAATTTTTGACCGTCTCTAGGAGGGAGCGTTATGAGGAAGGTAATACTAGACGCTTCGATATTAATGCGCGTGGCCGAAACCGGTCTTCCGTTGTTTAACGAGCTCGACCGTGTGCTCCACGGAGCTTATGAGCCCGTTGTGTTGAGGAAGACCGTAAAGGAGCTTGAGGTGCTTAGGAACGTTAAGAAAAAGCGTCTCAAAGCGAAGCTCGCGCTTGAGCTCATAAATAGGAAGTGTAAGATCATCGAGGAGGACTTCCCGGGCTACGGGGACGATCTCATAATCGAGGCCGCTAAGCGTTTGAACGCATATGTAGCGACGGCAGATTCTAACCTCGTGAAGCGTCTTTTGAGGGAGGGGATACCCGTAATATATCCCAGGGACTATAAGACGCTAGAGCTCGCGGGTGAGGACGTATGGTAAACGAGAACGCCCGGAAGACGAACCGCGAGAACGCGTTAAAGAAGCTAGAAGAACATAGGAAGAAGGGGCTCGTGGATGAGGACGTGATCTTTCTACTCGAACTTATTAACGCCTATCCGTTCATGTATACAACATCATCGTGCTCCGGTAGAATAGTGTTGATGTACGTGCCCCCATCGGAGAAAAAGTACGAGTGTGAACGGATCGGTAAACGGCATTATGAGGTATCCGAGGACGTAGTAGTGGATTCTTTAAGGAAGCGGTTAGAGGATAGGAGACGGGAAGGATACGTGATACTAAAACAAGAACCTCCGATCATAGATATAGCCGTGAAGGATATGGAGAGCGCTCAGAAGCTCCTATCGGCTGGGAGGGCGGCCGGGTTTAAGAATTCGGGTATAAAAAGTTATAATCCTAAACGCGGGTACGAGGCTCTAGTGGAGCTATGGTCCACGGAAAGGCTCGACGTCCCAGTAGCGCGGCCCGATTACGTGGTACCGGAAGAATATCTTAGACGCGTGGTAAGGCTCGCGAATAAGAAACTATTAAGGTCTAAACTTAAGCTACAAAGGCTCTACGAGCTCATCTTAGAGGTATTTGGTCCTCCGGATAGATACCGTGCTCCTTAAGCGTTTTTAGCGTACCAGAAATGAGCTCTACTACGATTCCGCGAGCATATGCGAAAGTGGATAGCCGCTCGTCTA
>JAMOTR010000002.1 GCA_027068385.1 Candidatus Heimdallarchaeota archaeon | reverse complement strand
TACGTTCACCGTGAACGGTGAGACTTATGACGTATACGTAGCGAACGTCGATAACGCCACCGTTGCGTTCATCAAGGACCTAGGAGTCCTCGCTTACGCTATGGGCGAGAACGGATCTATAACGCTCGTGGAACTAAACGTGCCCGCTGAGAGTGAGGAGCCTTCCGGCGGAGAGGAGTCCTCCTCCGGAGGAAGCACCTTAGGCGTGAATACCTTAACCCTAATAATACTCTCGGTAGTGGTTCTCGTACTAGCTCTCCTAGCCCTGTTCTTGAGGAAGAGCTGATTTTTTAAAACTCGGTATAAGACCTCTATACGAGTACACGCGAGTATTACTCCGTCCTCCTTCCGAACGTCCATGCATGGCGTTAGATAACTCCGAATACACGGTATTTTAGTCCCTAGCAACGGGCGGGTCTCGGGAGAAAAATCCTCTAAGCGTATCTTATCGCAACACAACTCCCTCCGATTTATCCCTTCGGGAAACTTCATATAATATAAACGAACGTTCGCCTTCCGCCTTATTTCGCGTCCCTCGCGTTCTAAAGAGCCTTTCAAAGCGATTGATCCCGAGAGTATCGTTAGTCCGTTCTCGAGAAGCTCCTTTATACACTCATCGTCGAAGTTTCCCAAGGCCCGTAGGAGACCTACGATCTTAGACTCTTCCTCGACGCGTTTTAAAGGTAATTTATCTACGCTCTTTAGGTACTCCGCGATCTCGCTCCTAATTCTTCTGTATAAGTCCGCCCCCATAAGCGCGAATAGTAGGGGATATTTATGTCGAGGGGCGAGAGGAGATAAAGATCATACGGGTCGGAGAAAAATAAAAGGAATGATCCGCGTGATACCGATAGCTTCCGAGAGCTTGGGCGTTCGCTCTTTGTGCACGTTCGTGGAAGCGAAAGGCTATAAGATCTTGCTAGACCCGGGGGCCGCTTTAGGCGTAAGGCGTCGCTTAATGCCTCATAAACGCGAATTCGAGGCGCTTTTAGAGGCTAAAAAGAAGATCATAGACTACGCTTCGAAAGCCGATTACATCTTTATATCTCATTATCACCACGATCACTACTCCCCGTTCTATGCCGACTACATGTTCCGGTCCGATGAGGAGATCGCCTCTATGATATACGAGAACGCGGAGAAGGTCTTCGCAAAGTCCCTAGAAGACCTAAATAAGAACCAATTATCGCGCGCTAAGGACTTACGGAAACACCTCGAGGGAAAGATAGAGCCGGCCGATAATAGGGTAGTTAAGATATCCGACGACCTCGTTCTTGAGTTCTCCCCTCCTCTATGGCACGGAGAGCCGGGTACGAAGCTCGGAAAGGTAGTAGCGGTGAGGATCATTAACGGTGAGGACGTGATCGTCTTCGCGCCGGACGTTCAAGGGCCTGTGGACGAGGAGGCTATGAGACGGATATTGAAGAAGAAGCCGCGCCTCATTATCGTAGGGGGTCCCGCTACTTATCTTAAGGGTCACCGCGTGAAGAGTAAAGCGGTAGATAAGGCTATAGAGAACGTGAGGGAGCTGGCGAAGAGGGTAGATACGATCATCATAGATCATCACATCGTGCGCGATCCTAAGCGGCGCGAGAAGCTCTCGAAGGCGTTCGAGGAGGCGGAGAAAAGGAAACACAAGATCCTCACGTTTGCCCAGTACTTGGGCGTAGAAGAAAGGCCTCTTGAGGCTATGAGGAAGAAATTATATGATGAAGAACCTTTGCCCGAAGGGCGGCACGAGTTCATAAAGAAGGTAAAGAAGCGCGATCGTATAGGATTAGAGCTCCCATGATGACGATCTTAAGTGCTGATTCGATGATGACCCCGGGCACCGCTGAGGATTTTTAGGAAAAGGTTCTATCTTACCCAGCACGAGCCTCTTATGTATAAGCACCCGGCTATCGATTACCTTAGGTACCTCCCCACCCTTTTCTGCCCCGGATGTGGAATAGGGATCATCATGCACGCTCGGATAGAGGCGGTAAAGGAGCTCGGAATTCCTCGCGAGAAGCTCGTGAACGTATCCGGAATAGGTTGTTCCGGCCGCATACCTCAACATATTCTCACCGATGGAGTTCATACCGTACACGGACGCGCTATAGCCGTCGCTACAGCGATAAAGCTCGCGAGGCCCGACTTATACGTAACCGTTCGGACGGGTGACGGTGATAATCTAGCGATAGGAGGAAATCACTTCATACACGCCGCGAGGCGTAACATCGACCTATTGGTGATCATGGTGAACAATCGGAACTACGGAATGACCGGAGGACAGTTAGCCCCTACTACGCCTCACGGGGCCTCCACGACGACGACGCCTTACGGGAACCTAGAGGACCCGTTTAATGCCGTGAAGCTCGCGGCCTCCGCTGGGGCCACTTACGTAGCTAGACGGACCGTAGCGCACTTCATACAACTTAAGAATTCTATTAAGAAGGGGCTCTCGCGTAAGGGGTTCTCGTTCATAGAGGTAATATCCCCGTGTACCTCGCGCTTTATAAGGCGCAATAAGGCGAACTACAAGGACTTCTTCAACGACCTTAGGATGAAGTCCGAGATCAAGTATCATATCGATCCGAGCGAGGCCGTGATCGATCGGGACCCTAAGACTAGGAGGTTCAAGAAAATTATCGTGGGCGAGTTCGTGGAGATCGATAGGCCCTCGTACGTAGAGCGTTATGAGGAGTATAGGAAGAGGGCGATGGAGGAGAAGAAGCGATCAGGCACGGACCCGCTCATCATTTTTCAGGCGAAACGTCTTCTCATCATAGCACAAAAAATCACGAGAGCGTGAGCTTAGACTTTATCTCCTCGATCTGCTTTTCGAGCTTCGC
>JAMOTR010000001.1 GCA_027068385.1 Candidatus Heimdallarchaeota archaeon | reverse complement strand
CTTAATGTTCCGATATAAGTCCGCGTCGAACCCGAATTCGGCAAGCTGTCCTATGAGGTTATACACGCGCATTTCGAACTCATAACGAGCACGGTCGTCCTGTTCCTTATAAGATAGGAACACCGGATAATCTTCGCGACTCCTCCGCCCCGGTATCTTATCTATCTTATTAGCGGCTACGAGGAACGGGACGCGCCTTTGACGCAGCAACTCTATACTTTCTATCGTCTGTTCCTTCACGCCCTCGTTAACGTCTATCACGAGTATGGCTAGATCGGCCACGCTAGAGCCGCGGCGACGTAAGTTCGTGAACACCTCGTGTCCCGGTAGATCTATGAACAGTAATCCCGGAAGCTTGATCGCTTTGGCTAACTTATGCCGCCCTAACGCTTCTATTAGAGGCTTAGCCATCCTTAATATTGTAGATAAAGGGACGAACGAGGCGCCGATATGCTGAGTTATACCTCCCGCCTCTTTATCCGCTACACGAGTCCTCCTAATGCGATCTAAAATCGTAGTCTTTCCGTGGTCCACGTGCCCAAGCACGCTCACTATCGGGGAGCGCATCTTCTTCTCCGTCATAGCCTCACGTATACAGCGTTAGATAGAGATTCTACTCAAAAAGTCACATCATAAATTTCTCGTACCGGTCGTGTATCCTCTTCTTTACGTCCGTAGAGGAGTCATATCCGGTCGAAAACCTGGGAGCGCGGACGACGGTCGCGTTTATTCCGAACTTTTCTAGCTCTTCCCTCAACCGTTCTTCAGAAGCCCGTTGATCCGGTCCTAAGACTATAACGTCGGGCCTTATCTTCCTCACCCGATATAAAACATCGGTAGATCCTATGAGTACGTGATCTACGGGTTTTAGATTACCCACTATAAACGCCCTGACGCGGGCCGGTAGCGTAGGAGGGCGACCTTTAAAACGCACAACGTTCTCGTCCCTCGCGACGATCACGTATAACTCCCCACCGAATTTCCTCTTAGCCCACCATAATAACGCGATATGACCAGGATGTATCACGTCGAACGTACCCGCTAAGAGCACCTTCATCTCTTAATCTTCTCGCGGTACTTCTTCAGCGATTTAGCTAAGGCCATGAGTAACTTGCGTTTACTTATCTTCAACCTCTTCACAGCGACGCGTCCTCTTCTTTCGTACCGATCATACGGATGGTGTTTATCCTCTATAGTGTGGGGAATCTTAGCGGCCTTGAGGATCATCGAGATCTCCTCCACCGTAGGGTCGGGAACGGCAAGGTCTAAAGGTACTTTTCTTACCCCTCTAGGCATCTTAGAGTCGAAATATTCCGGGTATATGTACCGAACGTCGCGCTCAAGCATGTCCTATGAGGGTACCGAGAAAAAAGCTCATCTGCTCGCCTGGGCGATCTTCTCTATTTCTATCTTCTTCGCCACCACCGGGTTACTCGGGTCGTTATTAGCCGCTCCGATGAGAATGTCCGCGAGTATCTCAGGGGCGCGCTTAGGGGTATGATAAGAGCTCTTCACCAAGGCCTCAGCGATGAAGCGTAAAGCTAAGTCCACGCGCCTCTGCGGGGCTACGTCTACGGCCTCGTGAACGATCATTCCCGCCTTCTCTAGACGCACTACCTCCTCGCGCGGAGCCCCGTTTTCTATAGCCCTCACCAATACTTGTATCGGATTCTCCCCCGTCCTTTGATAGATGATCTCGAAAGCGTCGCGTACGATCTTCATCGCGAGAAGCTTCTTTCCGGTGTTCCTTCCCTTCCTCATAATCTTATTGATGAGCCTCTCGACGATGTTCACGTCGGCTTTTCCGAAGCGATGCTTCGCGTGACGGCCGAAGGAGTGAGGAAATATGACGGGCTTTAAGTTTATGTAACGCACAAGTCCCGGATCGGATACTTTAACGTCCTCGAAGCTCCGCTTACAGAAGAGCTTGATCTCCTTACACGGGAGCTTAACCATACTCGTCACCTCCTGGGCTTCTCCTTCTTACCCTCTAATAGCGCCTCGAGGCTTACCCCGTTCACTTTTATGACCTTGAACTTCACTCCCGGTAAGTCTCCGCGAGCTCCCTTCTGGGCGCCTCCGATCCGCTCTATTATCACCTCGTCGTGCTTATCGATGAAGAGGAGCCCTCCGTCTCCGGGTACGAACGCGGTCACGATCTTTCCGTTCTTCCTCAGCTGCACCTTTACGCACTTCCTCAAGGCCGAGTGAGGCTGTTTAGCGGTAATTCCTACTTTATCTATCACGATTCCGGAGGCTTGAGGGGCTCCTTCTAAGGGATCGCTCGGACCGTATAGCTTCCTCAACATACGCTCTTTATAGTGCCTATCCCTCCGCCTATACCGCTTCCTAATCATCTTAAGCTTACGTCCGGCGAACTCACCGTTAGGCATAAACGGATCTTCCTGAACCGTCTTTTAGAGTTCTACCCGTAAAAATCACAATCTCGATATATAACGCTCGTCCGCACGCGTAATTATTTCGCCTATCCTTATGGGGATAGAGAGATCGGAGATCGTATCCGGGTCCATATCTTCGAGCGTGAGCCTATCTTCTACCTCGCATATCATCACGTACACGTTATCTAGGCGTTCTTTAGAGACGGCCTTACATTTTATCGCGTATATCGTTCCCGCGGGTATTTCCCGACCAGAACGCTCCACGAGCTCGATTTTCGTGAGTAGCGCGGACATGTCCACAAGCGCGATCGTCGCCTCGTCGAACGGTTCCTCGCACGTTACCACTACGACGTCCTCTTGTTCTATGGCCTTACCGGGACACGTCCTTCCTTTATGAACGATTATTACGGGTATGTAAGGAAGCATGAAATAACGGTCCAAAAAGGAGTATACGTTAAGTTTGCT